>DASZXF010000191.1:0-6061 GCA_035546055.1 Ktedonobacteraceae bacterium | reverse complement strand
TGTTAGAGTGTAGAAGACAGATGTGCAGATAAGATGGAGAAGAGAACGAAAAAATGGTAGTGGAGGTTCTTTCTGTGTGGAGAAGTCTTCACCACAGGGCTTCTCCGCACAGAATCAACAGGCCGAATTCACTTGATCGACCTGATGGCCAGAAACAAATCAGCGCATGGTCAGATATAGCTACAGAGATGCCACGCGCAGAGGGTGCATCAACTCTTTGACATCGTAGCGCTCTTTTTCAGCGTGGCGCGCCAGGGTATATCCGACGCCCGGCACAGTGAGAATGTAGGTCGGATTGCCGGGATCGCGCTCAACTTTCTGGCGCAAATGGCGGATATGGGCCTTGATCAGACCCGCATCTCCATCGTTGCCGAAGCCCCAGATATGGGTGACTATCTGATTGGAGGTGCATACATTGTCCGCATTCACTGCCAGCAAATGCAATAACTTGCTCTCAGTCGGGGTCAGGCGCACCACTTTACCATCAACCGTGACCTCATTATGCAACGAATCAACACGTATTGATCCAATCGTCACAATAGCAGAGGGCCGCTGAACAAGGGTGGCGCGTCCACGGCGGCTCACTGCCCGCAGATGCGCGAGAAATTGAGCCGGGAAAAAAGGTTTTTGCAAATAGTCGTCCGCACCGGAGTCCAGACAACGAATTTCATCCTTCACCTCTCTACCATCCATCATTATCATTACCAGCGCGTCATGTTTGCTGCGCATTTCACGACACAGTTGCAAGCCATCCATATCATGCAATGTAGGGTCCATCACCACAAGGTCCGGTTGCTGCTGCAGCCATTCCTGGCGGGCGCGCTCTCCCGTATAAGCACGATAAACCTCATACCCCAGAGTCTTGAGCCAGCTTGTCAACATCTCAACTTGATCGCGATCAGCATCTACAATAAGCAGTTTCATCGCATCCCCCATTAAATGATGGACTCTTCCTAATCCATCATGGAGACCAGAGCTTGTTCTACAAGAAGCACGTGATCTACCGCTATAAGACGATCATTAGCAACTTTACATAGACAAAGAGACAATATCTTCCGCTGAGTGAAAAATCTGGTTTCCCGTCGGGCCAGCTTCGCCCTTCTTTTGTCACTCTACTGAGCATCTTTGCTTTTTATCAACACAGACATATTTCTATTTCCAGGCTCCCAAATATGCAAGGTAGAAGCTCACAAAAGAAAAGGTACTTTTGCACAAAAATAACCGTCTACTCCCCTTAGATAAGGCATGAGCATGATCCAGGCCTTCAATGGTTTTCCAGACGGTGTGACCATTGAGAACGTTCTTCATTTACTATAGACTACACAATTCCATTTTTCAATGTTGCCCTGGTTAATATTTCTACTGACCAGTTACATCTGGCGATGTCATTCAACTGGCTTCCCAGAAGGATTCAAACGATTCTGAATGGAAAAAGGCTGTAAAAAAACCTTTACCAGGAAGCGGATTTCACGGCGTATTTGTTTCATCTGGGGTAAAGGTTTTTTTACCAGAAAACCAGTTTTTCTCTTTTCTGGTTTGCGGAAAAGCGCCAAAAGGGCTATACTGAGCAGCAGAGTATCGCTTCCTGGTCAGGAGAAGAGTCATATGTACCGCTTACTCGCTATCGATCTGGATGGCACGCTTTTAAATCCCCGACCGCACAAGACGATTACGCCGCGCACTCGCCTGGCTCTCCAGCGCGTGGCGGAGGCTGGTGTCCGCATTGTCATTGCCACGGGACAAAATCTGGCGGTTCTGCAAGCTGTTTGCGGAGATCTGCCGGTGACGGGTCCGCAAATTATCGAAAACGGCGCGCAGATTGCGGATATCCAGACGGGGCAAATTTACCATGAACACCTCTTGCCTGCTGAGCTTGTTCTTCCGGTGTTGAGTGCTTTACAGGAACTGGGTTTACACCGCGCGTATCATACACGCCAGTTCGTGTATGCAGATGTCGATACGCCCAGAGTGCGCCAGTGGTACCGTCCGCCGGTGCCTGCGGTGATCGAGGTGGCGGACGTAGCCAGCCTCTACCCTGAACCATGCATTAAGGTGGTTGGAGTGGGCGCTGAAAGCGTGCTGCGCGCGCATCGCCCGGATCTGATTGCTCGCTTTGATAAGCAGCTTTATATCACTCAATCGGCCTACGATCTGCTGGAATTTCTCCATCCCGCTGTATCAAAGCGCGAGGGATTGGAGACGATTACGCGAGATCTGGGGCTTGATCGTTCCCAGGTGGTGGCTATCGGTGATGGACATAATGATATTGGTATGATCGAATTCGCGGGCCTGGGTGTGGCGATGGGCAATGCTCACGAGGAAGTGAAAAGCCGGGCGGACTATGTGACGCGCAGCAACGCCGAGGAGGGCGTTGCTGCGGTAATCGAGGAGTTGATTTTGCCGGCGCTTAGATAATGCCCAGTTCTTTGCCAACCAGGGCGAAGATATCCAGCGCGCGGGTCAGTTCTTCACGAGTGTGCAGGGCGGTGACGATGGTGCGCACACGGCATTTGTCTACCGGTACGGTGGGGTAGACGATGGCCTGCGCGAAGACTCCTTCCTCGAAGAGACGGGTGCTCAGTTTGACGGCGCGCGCCCCTTCGCCGACGATCACCGGTGTGATGGGCGTTTCGCTCTGGCCGGTGTTGAAGCCAAGCTGCACCAGGCCTTTCTTGAAGAATGAGGTGTTCTCCCACAGACGTTCGACCAGGCTGGCATCGTTCTCCAGGATGTCCAGGGCAGCGATGCAGGTGGCGACGACAGAGGGCGGATGCGAGGTGCTGAAGAGCACCGGACGCGCGCGATTAAGCAGATAATCTTTCATGTCCTGGCTGCAGGCGACGTACCCGCCGAGGGCGCCGATACCTTTGGAAAGCGTACCAATCTGCAAGGCTACCCGGCCTTCCAGGCCAAAATGGCTGACGGAGCCGCGCCCGTTTTTACCGAGCACACCACTGGCATGGGCGTCATCGACCATGACGAAGGCGCCGTATTCCTCGGCCAGCGCGACAATCTCGGCCAGGGGGGCGATATCCCCATCCATGCTGAAAACGCCGTCGGTGACGACCATGACTTTCTGCGCACCACGCGCTTCCTCCAGCACCCGGCGCAGATCGTTCATATCCTTGTGGCGGAAGATTTTGCGCGCGGCTTTGCACAGGCGAATACCATCAATGATGCTGGCGTGGTTCAGTTCGTCGCTGATGATCAGGTCGGACTCCTGCATGAGGGCGGAGATGACGCCCAGGTTGGTCGCGTAGCCGGATTGCATGGTCAGGGCGGCTTCAGTGTGCTTGAAACGGGCCAGTTTCTCTTCCAGTTCGTTGTGCAGGGTCATGGTACCGGCGATGGTACGCACGGCGCCAGAACCGACGCCGTAGCGCGCGATGGCCTCGCTGGCGGCCTGACAGAGACGCGGGTGGACGGTCAGACCCAGGTAGTTATTGGACGAGAGGGTGATGACTTCGCGCCCATCCATGACGACAGTCGCTTGCTGCGCGGTTTCCAGGGTCCGAGGACGCAGGAAGACACCGCGCGCCTTTAAATCGTTGAGTTCACGGGTCAAAAAGGTTTCTAAGCTTTCCATGGTGTTCCTCTCTATCAAAATGTCAGCACAATTTTACCGCAATCGCCGGATTTCATAATTTCCATGGCCTGCCCGATCTGCTCAAAGGGCATGACATGCGTGATTACCTGTTTGATGTCCAGGTGGCCGCTGGCCAGAATACTGCGCGTGCGATACCATGTATCGAAGAGGCAGCGCCCGGAAATGCCCATGACGGTCGCCCCTTTGAAGATGATATCATTGGCCAGGTCCAGTTCGACCTCCCTGGAAGGCAGTCCCAGCAGCGAGACACGTCCACCGTTGCGCAGGGCGCGAAACCCCTGGCGAATGGCGGCGGGATGGCCGGACATCTCCAGCACTACATCCACGCCCAGACCTTCAGTGGCGTCCAGCATGGCCTGCACAGGATCGACTTCGCGCGGATTCAGGGTTCGGGTCGCGCCCATGTTACGCGCAAGGTCCAGGCGTTTATTGTTCGGCTCAATAGCAAAAATGGCGCTGGCCCCGGACAGATGACACAATCCCACCGCCCACAGACCAATGGGGCCGCAGCCGACCACGGCCACCGTCTGGTTGGTGATCTCGCCCGCGTAAACAGCGTGGACGGCATTGCCAAAGGGTTCCTGAATCGAAGCCACGCTATGCTCGATCTCTTTGCCGGTTTTCCAGGCTACGCTGGCGGGAATGGCGATATAGCGCGCAAAGGCGCCGTCGCGGTCCACGCCGATAATTTTGACATTACGACAGATATGACCCTGGCCGGTGCGACATTGGTAGCACTCACCGCATGTAATATGCGTTTCTGCGGCAACAAAATCACCAGGGACAAGCGAGGTGACTTCACTCCCAACCTCCACAACCTCACCCGCGAATTCATGGCCAAAGATGCGCGGCACCTGCACGCGGCTCTGGGCCCAGGCGTCCCATGCATAAATGTGAACGTCAGTGCCGCAGATTGAGGCCGCTTTGACCTCTACCAGAACATCTCGCGGACCAATTTGAGGAATATCTACCAGGGCAATCGTTGCTCCGGGCGCCGCCTCGACTTTGAGGGCCGCCTCCATTTTACCGTTCATTTTTGAAAGATCCTCCACAAAAGAGTTCAAACTCTGTCTCCATTATGCTCCTCAGTATGGCCGATTGCAAGCTCTTATGTTGCAGTTCCCAGGGCTTTTCCGTTTTCCCACCTTGCTTCTGCTGCCTCACACCGCCTGCGGCGGCGCAAATTTGAATATGAGCCATCCCCACTTTTGCTGAGGCGGCCTCAAGCGCTGGTGGCGCCCCCTTACAGGTATAGACTTTTTGGGGGAGAGGAGGGGAAAAAGAAACGGCAAGCCGCCATTCTCTGGTAAGATGAGTCCATCTCAAAACAACGCATCAGGAGAACGAAGATGACTTGCCCGGATCGATTATCGCAGTGGAACCAGGAAGTGTCAACAGCGTTTGGTCACTTGAGCAAACCGCAGGTGTGGGGATTGGTGCTCTGGAGCGCGGGGATCGCGCTGGCAGGGACCGCAGGCCTCGTGCAGATCAGTGCTCTGCTCGCCCAAATCTTGCAGCAGCAAGAACAAAGCGTCTTTCAACGCTTACGCGAGTGGTATCTGGATGCATCCGCCAAGAGCGGAAGCAAGCAAGGCAGAAAGCGACGCGAGTTGGAAGTGACGAGCTGTTTTGGACCACTGGTACGATGGATCGTCCGGCTGTGGGCCAGCGAGGAAAAGCGCTTGCCACTGGTGATTGATGCCACGAGTTTGGGCAATCGCTGGACGGTGCTGGCGGTGAGCGTGGTGCTCAATGGAGGAGCGATTCCGGTCGCCTGGAAGGTGCTGCCAGCGGAACAAGAAGGATCATGGCGTCCCCATTGGGAACAGCTCTTCGCTCACCTGTCAGGAGCGATCCCGGCGGACTGGTTCGTGCTGGTGCTGGCGGATCGTGGGCTGTATGCGCGCTGGATGTGGGATGCGGTGGTGGCCCAAGGATGGCATCCCTTCTTGCGCATCAATCTGGGGGTCAAAGCCAGCCTGGCCGATCAGAACGACTTTGACTGGCTCACCCGCTGGGTGCCAGGGCCGGGAACGCAGTGGGCAGGCGTCGTCGACTGCTTTGCAGGCGCGTCCAGTCGCTTGCGGGCCACGCTCTTGTTGCATTGGGAAGCGGGGTATGAAAGTGCCTGGGCCATTCTCACGGACCTGGACCCGGCGGAGGCGCAGATCAGTTGGTATGGGCTACGCACGTGGATCGAGTGTGGGTTCAAAGACCTCAAGCGCGGCCTGTGGGGCTGGCAGCACAGCAAAATGACGCAGGCCAGCCAGGTCGAGCGGATCTGGCTGGCGATGGCGCTGGCGCAGTTGTGGTGTCTGAGCGTCGGGGCCAGGGTCGAACAGGAGCAACAGGCGAACCGGGTTCCGTTGGAGCAGCGCTTGCCCTCGGCTCATGTGGCTCGGCGCAAGCGACACGACCACCCGTGCTCGACGCCTCCACGTCGCTTGAGTTGTG
>DASZXF010000190.1:0-3554 GCA_035546055.1 Ktedonobacteraceae bacterium | reverse complement strand
CACATCCTGCTTCTCGGTAAAGGTAATCACCCCGGCGTTATCGCTAAAGGCCGAAACCACCCAGGGACGCGCGACTTCGCTGGTCGCGCGCATAATGTAGCGCTTCAGGAGATTGTCAATCGTCTCCTCCTCAAGCACCTGTCCCGCGCGGTCCACCTCGCGATAATTGATCGTCGCGCGGAAGGTCTTATGAGAGCAATGCTCGGACCACGTTTGCGCCAGCGTCTCCAATTCCACATCCGTTGGCTCGCGGCCAAGCTCGCGGAAATAGCGCTGGATCGTGCGCATCTCATCGAGATTCAGCGCCAGCAGACCGCTTCTGCTCAGTTCCAGCAGTTCTTCATCCGCCATCCCCGTCAGAGCCACCGTCGCCGCCCCGGCAGGCGTCGTCATGCGCACCATCGGCGCCTCCGTGGACGACGCAGACGCCGGCGCGCTATTCGCAAGCTGGAGAGTATAATGCTGGATCACCGGATTATAGAGCAACTGTTCGGCGATCAGGCGGGCCTCATTCGCGTGCAGACGTTGATCGAGCAGAAAGCGCTGACCCGTCTCCACGCGGTCAATGCCCTGGATACCGAGCAACTGCGCTCCCGTTAGCACGCTTTCAGCCAGTGTATCCGTCACACCGGGGTGGAAAAAGACATCCACCACATGAGCAGTCTCAGCCGCCGCCGCCGTGCGGAAAATCCGCGCCTCCTGAACAACAGGATCGACCAGCAACTGACGAGTAAGCTGATCGATCTGAGAGGGAGAGAGTTCACCGTAAATCTGGTAAAGTCGGGCTGTGCGGAGGATAAGAGGAGACTGACTGGTGTTGATTACACTGAGAGAGGGTAACAGGTGTGCCGGTAAATGTATGACATCACGGGCCAGTTTACGCGCCTCCCCATCGTGAGGACTCGAAACAGCCCGGACTTCAATGAAATAAAAATTCACTTTCTCATCCTGGTCCTGAACTGGGCTTGGGATCTTCGTTACTAATTCCATTGGTTGGAACAGTTTCATTGTATCACCTGATTCTGGCACATCGCAAGATCCACCTGGAGCCGCGCAAAGTTTCGCCCGCCAGAACCAGAAAACGAAGCCAGAGCCAGAACAGGACTATTTAGCAGGCAGTTTAACCGGGCGATACATTCATATATGTCCATGCGTTATGGATATGGCGAGATCTCTCTAAGTGGACAACCTGGCTTGCCGTTGCCCATTATGTGCGTCCGCCAATCCTGGGCAGCCGTGTTACCAGGACGATCCAGATCCCGGATGGATGATAAAGGAACGTTTTTATCATGAATCTTGCAACTACTCAAAATCCTGTGCAACCCCTTGAAGAAGGTGCTCCATCGGCGAAAAAACAGACGTGGCGCGAATGGCTGACCTCCTGGGAAATGTATCTCATCGTTCTGCTGGCCAGCTTTTTACGTCTGTATCGCATCGACACCACGCAATTCAGCTACGATCAGGCCAATATTTTCAATATGGCCTACAGCGCTCTGCATCATGGTATGCTGGTGGCCACCAGCAATTACTCTTCGCTGGAAAATCTCAATCCGCCGGCCATCATTTATCTGCTGATGCCGCCGGCGATCTTTAGCTCGGACCCGCTGTGGGCGGCGGTCTGGTTTGCTGTGCTGTCAATCCTGGCTGTGTTAATTACCTATGTCTTTGTACGACGTTACTTTGGCAGGGTCGCGGCAACTATCGCCGCTACCCTCTTTGCGGTGGTCAATTTTCCTGTCTTCTATTCGCGTTTTATCTGGAATCAAAATCTGCTTTTACTCTTCGCGCCGCTTTTTATCATGACGCTGCTGTGGGCAGTCATCGAACGGCGCAAAGGCTGGTTCGCCCCGGCTATCTTTCTGCTGGGCCTGATGTATCAACTCCACGGCTCAAGCTCGCTGCTGATCGCCGCGCTGGTGGTCACGCTGCTGCTGGTTCCTCGCACGATTAGCTGGCGCGATGTGGTCCTGGCGGCGCTCGGTCTGGTGATACTCTACTTCCCGTATCTGCTCTGGGAATTGCACACCCACTTTCAGGATATTGCCATTCTGCTCAATGCCTCAAAGCGGCCCTCCCATATTGACAGGCAGGCGCTCGATCTTTATCGTATGCTTCTCGGCACTGCCTATCCTGCCAATCTGCCTTTTCCATCGTTCCTGCCTTATCTCCGCCTGATCCGCATAGTCAATCTTGTCATGGTTGTCCTGCTTTTTGGAGGCACCGTCATGGCCGGCGTCCAGGTACTCTGGCCGCGCCGCCAGGGCGGGTCTGCGCAACAGCAGCCGGCGCCTGCTTCCCCTGGCTGGTGGAAATCTGTTCTGGCCTGGTGGAACACCCTGCGCGCGGACACCTATCGTTGCAGCCTCTTGCTTCTGCTTGTCTGGCAAATTGTGCCGCTCCTGGCCCTATCTCGCCGTTCCATTCCTGAGTTTCCGCACTATTTTATCTTCTTCATGCCCGGCCCCTACATCCTGATCGCTCTCTTCGTGGCAAAAAGCATTAAATGGCTGAGCGGATTACAGCCGGGCCGCATCAGGTGGATAAAAGGAGCGGTCTACGGATTGAGCGCGCTGCTGCTCGCGCTGCTGATCGGAGCGCAGACCTGGGGTAGCCTCTGGACCATCAACGTTATCGCGGACGGAGATTTCACCGGGGGCAATCCTCACTACGATGGGGTTTATGTGCTCAATTCGCTGGAGAACGCCATTCACACAGCCGATCAACTGGCTCAACAGCGGCATCTCAAGCATCTCTATATCAACTCATTTAGCAACGTCGCGCATATGCTCAACGAGGTCTACCTGGCCGAGCATACGACGACGCCCGCGACGGTCTTCAAAGCAAACTGCCTGGTGCTGCCCTCGCCTGATGCCGGGCCTGCGGTGCTGCTTGTCAGTCCATACAACGACATGACGAACGCTGTGCTCTCGCGCTTTGCCTCGGCTACCCTGGTCGACCAGCTGGCCTTTCCAGGAAACCCGCCGTTCAAACTCTATATCGTGCAAAGTCTGCCCGCGCCCGCGCAGGTTCAGGGCACATTTGTCCAGAATATGCAGTTGCTTGACGAACAGCGCGTCAGTGTGCAGGGTGCCCCCTGGCTCGCCACGCGCTGGAACATGCTGCGCACAGATCCTGACCTGGATCGAACCATCTATACCAGCCAGTTGACCGGCACAGCCATGCCGACTGACAGTACACAGAAGCCGCTGACCAGTTCATGCGATTACACCAGTATGCAGGCAGGGGATCAGCTTATCTCCCTGTTCCCGCTTTCCGCCAGCAACCAGGCGCTCACCGCGCTGCAAGTTCAGGCCCGGACCACCAGAAACGCGCCCGTTGACCTGACCTACCATCTGTTCAACGGGCTTACCATCTCCTTCGCGACCGACGCCATGGACATACAGACCTCCGGCCCGCTGCTGACCAGTGAGCAAAAAGATTACCTGCTGCTTTCCATCCCCAAATAACCCTGCATATCTTCTGTATGAGTTATCAGTCGGGGCGCGACAAGCGCCTGGGGCCGCCTCAGAAAGATCAGACCCCGCTGGGAAGGT
>DASZXF010000189.1:0-3957 GCA_035546055.1 Ktedonobacteraceae bacterium | reverse complement strand
CCAGGGCGAGTCGCGCAGCGACGAGGAGTCAACCAGGGCTTTCCCAACGGGATCTTCTGAGGCGGCAAGAAGCCTCATCAGGAGTGGTGCGCCAACCAGCGCATGACGTTTCTGATTCGATCCCTTTGGGAACGTCCTGGTGGTGTTCCAGCGCGCATGGTTGCGTTGCCGCGGCAGAGGAGATGTGGCGGGCGTCCCGGCTGAAGCCGGCGAGGACTCGCTGAAGCGGTCCTCTTTTGCACGCTCTGCTTCTGTCGCTTCTGGTGACGTTCCCAATGGGATCAAACATGCGGGGTGACTGATATATGCGCAAATGTTGAGGAGAGATTGATGGACCACGAAGCCTATCCGATTACCTATGGAGTGCTGGGCCTGCTTGCTTTCTGGGGGAACCTGTCCGGCTACGATGTGAAACGTCTGTTTGATCATATTCTGGCACCGATGTGGGGGGCCGCGCAGAGTCAGATTTATAAGGAGTTGAGGCGTATGAAGGAACTGGGCTGGGTAGAGATGGAGCGCGAAGAACAGGAGGCCCGCCCGGATCGCAAAGTCTACTCGATCACTGAACAGGGGCGGGCGGCTCTGCGCGCCTGGCAGGGACAGCCTGCCGAAGTTTTCCAGTTGCGGGATGAGCTGCTGCTCAAGGTGCTTTTCGGCTCGTTCGCGGCCCCTGGTGATATCGCGCACAACCTGCGCGCCAGCCTGGCTGAGCATGAGATGCGCCTGCTGACCTACCGCCAGAATGCGCATCACCTGCCGGCCCAGGGTTCGCCCACCCGGCCCGGCCAGCGCCCCAATCCCTACGCCACCGAGCAGGAGGAAGATCCCTACTTCGCGCTGATCACCCGCTTTGCCATCGATTTTGAAAAGACCTATATTCGCTGGCTCTACGAGGCGCTTGAGATGGTCGACGCCAATCAGCCGGCGCCACCGCCTGAGCCGGCACCACAATAATATATTTCCATAGAGATTGCCGGCTGGCAGGATATGCTGAAAAGAGAACAAAACAAAGCGCATCACATAGCTATGCTAGCTCTTTGGAAGGGAATAATTTGCATGTGGGATATCATACATTGCATCCTCGCGGCAAAGCACCAGAACTCATCAGCATCCTCACCAGGCCACTCCGGGGTACGTCGAAAAGGCCAGCGCGCGGCTCTCCTCCTTGGCTGTCTGTTTTTGCTCGGCGCGTGTACTGGCCTGAACGGCTCACATGACTCTCGTCTCAATTTGCTTATGATACACAGACCCCCGGTTGATATCTCGCTGCGAGCACAATGTCAGTTGCAACTGGAAACGTTCCAGCAGTGGATTGGCCTTTTACAACAATTTCATGGGCAGATTGAACCCTACGGGCAGGAATTGCTGAAAGATCGCCACGCGCTCGACACGGCCAAATCGAATACCGACTATCAGAAGGTTCTTCAGACCTTGCAGCAGCACACCGCCAGCATTCAGCTTCCCGCGCTGAAAAACGAGGCCAGCTATCAGTTGCAACAGTTGACCAGTAGCGCTGACAGCTGGGGTCAGGCCCATCCCTACCATGATGACTACAATAACAAAACCTATCATATGGGCTATGAATATGGACCCGATGGCATGGCCGGCTGGGTGCAGGATGAGCTGAACAGCGCGAAAACCATTACCGACTATCAGCAGGCGATTAAGGACGCGAATATCTCCCTGACCCATTTTCAGGCCTATCAGGACAACGCTCAAGATACGACGCCCTGGAGCAGTCCCCACCAGACCGATCTCCAGCTCATGCGCCATTATCAGGTGGCGACGCAGAAGGTGGTGGTGATTTCGCTCAAAGAACAGGCTTTACGCGTCTACAATAACGGCGATCTGGTCAAAGCCTTCCACGTGACCACGGGACGCCCGGAAAAACCCAGCCTGCCCGGCTTCTGGAGCGTCGAGAGCAAGCGGTCGCCAACGGTGTTCAGATCCGATCAGCCGCCTGGCTCGCCCTACTGGTATCCCGACACGCCCATCCAGTACGCTATGCTCTATCACAGCGGCGGCTATTTCCTGCATGACAGCTGGTGGCGCGCCGACTACGGTCCCAATACGCAGTTCCCGCACTATGACTCCAGCGGCGATGCGTTCTCGTTTGATGGCTCGCACGGCTGTATCAACATTGCCAGCGGCAAAGCAGCCTGGGTCTTCAACTATGTCGATATCAATACGCCGGTCATCATTTACTAAACAAAGGCTGGCGAAGCAATCAGACGGAAAAAGAGCGAGGAGGCAGATGCAAGCTTGTGTCTGCCTCCTCGCCCCGCTATCCTGAAAAACGTGGCTTACTTGTAGGTGTTGGGGGGAGTCACCAGCACGCTGAAGCCAACCCAGAAGGACATAAACTGTGAATGGGTCATGGCGACACGATTGGCGGGCGCCGAGTCCACCAGGTAGACATAGTTGGCATCACCGCCTTTGACAACCAGGATATGACCTGTGCTGCCGACGATCACCGGATAGCCTCTGTTGGCGACCGCAATCAAGGCGTCCAGGGTGCGTGGTGGATTCGGATTGGCGACAAAGCCAAAATGGGCTGCTGCTTTCGCCATCCCGGCTTCGCCACCGGTCAGGCCGTTGTAGGAGTCCCAGATGCCCAAATCCTGCTCCACCTGCAACACATCTGACGCGATATAGTGGCGCCCGTAGGCATTCATTACCTCTTCAAGCGAGATACCTGAGCAGGACGAATAGGACCAGACCGAATACTGATACTGAGTCGCATACTGATTCGCCGCCGCCGAGTCTACGCGCGTGATGCGCGCACTGGCGCTGTAGGGCAACGGCTGAAACGCGGTCTGCACTCCCGTGCCCGATATCTGCACAGCGGCGTTGCTGAGATTGCGCGTGAGCGATGAGAGCACATCCCCGGCGGTCCCGGTCTGAATCAGCACACCGATCAGCAGCATGAACAGCAGACCCAGGGAAACCACGGTGCGCCGCTGATCATACCAACGATGGGACAAATGAGCCGAGGGAACAACCGCTGGCAATTTATTCGTCAGATGGGCAGGAAGTTGATTCTCTACCCCTACCAGTGAACCGTCCATCAACTGCACCATCACCACCATCCTGCCTGTCGATGGACCGTCGTCGGCTTTTTGTGCTTCAACGACGCGCATATGCCGCCGATGGGCCAGCCACGCACTAAAGACAAAACTGCCAACAACCAGAAGCATCAAGACAACCAGGATTGCCGTGACTATGGCAGACGACATACAAAACCTCCATGCGTATGTTCATGTGTAAATATCTATGATCGTTCTCAGTATAGCTTTTCTTGCTCCAACCTATGACCTTTTTAGCCCAAAACAGCCAGATTATGCTATGCTCGATCCTCCAACCGACCAGAATCAGGGACAAAAAATAGGTCCAGGCGGTCAGCCCCCCCTCGCTAAGCACATGACCCGCTGGCCACGAACTGCTTGCGCGACTTCCCGCCGGCCCTTCATTGAGAGTAAACGCTGAAAAATGGCATTATGGGGAATGAATTTGCGCAAAAAGGCAACTTGTAGAAAAAGGGTCATTTATGTCAAGTGTTCTGGTTTTCCACTATTCTTCTTTTGCCACGTCTCTCGCTGCTGATTGAGCAGAGCCATGAGATAGGTCGTGATGGCCGCGTGCTCATCGAGGCCGAACGCGGCGAAACGGGCATCCAGGTCTCGATTGAGGGCACAGCGATCTATGAAAAGGAATGGACGCTGGAACTGGCGGGCGACGTTTAGAAAATCTTGCCGGGATTGAGCAGGTTACCGGGATCAAACAGCGTCTTGAGCTGACGCATCCAATCAACCGCTGCGCCGTGTTCGGCACGCAGGAATTTCTTTTTGATCAGGCCGATGCCGTGCTCGCCGCTGGCGGTTCCGCCCAGCTCAAGGGCACGCTGGACCAGGCGTTGCGAATAGGCGTCGGCCAGTTCCCACTGATCCGGTTGAATGG
>DASZXF010000188.1:0-7451 GCA_035546055.1 Ktedonobacteraceae bacterium | reverse complement strand
AGAGATATGATAGTTATCAGGAGATAAGCGAATACGTTTTTTTGCCACCGCCTCCACGAAAAATACTGCATAGATTTTTTTCCCTCTCATCGAGAATATTTTGCGGAGAAGCGGTCACATTGCCTACCCTCTACGCTTCCTCTGCCCATGTTTCCCTTGTAGTACATGCCCTGTGCTTCGCCATGCTTCCTTCTGCAAATTCATAGTATAAAACGCTAACAGGGCACATTTCATCAGAAAACCGTGAAACCGATGGGATAAAAATCCCATGCAGGAGCCTCATAGAGATGTCCAAAAACGGCTACGGTCCACGGTGTTCGCTCTATTTTTGGGAAAATGTGTTTTTATTCCTTCTGCCTTCCAGGTATAGCTATAAGGCCTATCCTGAGCGCGCTTTCAAATATAGCGTAAATACGCGCATCCGGCAAGACAGCGGGTCATGAAAACGGATATGCTTCAGGGATCATGGCTTTCCAGATACGCACGTTGTTTATACCAGCTTCGCGCAGTATGTCCAGGCTTAACTGGTGACCTCTGGCGATGTCGTTGGGGATATGGGCATCGGAGCCAACGCTGATGGGCGTGGCGTGAAGGGCACAGGCGCGGGCCAGGCGCCTGACCAGGCTCGGGTAGGTCAGAATATCGTAGCCATTGATTTCCAGCGCGATGTCGTGGCGCGTGGCTTCGGCGGCCAGGTGTTCCAGTTCATCGTCCAGATTGGCAGGCAGAAACGGATTGGTGGAGCGCATACGTACCGGATGGCTGACCAGGCTGAATTTTCCGCAGGCCACTGCCGCGCGCAGGAGTTCAAAGTAGCGCGTCCAGAGCGCTTCGCCCTCCTCACGGCTGCGTTTCTGGGGCTGTTCAAACAGCAGACCATCGATCTCATGGACCGAGCCGATCAGGAAATCCCATGGCTGCCCGGCTATCACCTGCCAGAGTTCGCCATTTCTGGCCGGCACGAAATCCACTTCCAGACCGGCGCGCACATCAAAGCGGGTCTGCTCCCTGATTTCCGCGATGGCCTGAAAATAGCCAGGCAGGGTAAGAAACGGCCCTTCCTGTGGCATATAGGGCAGCAATGGCCGGGCTTCGCTCATCTGAAAGATATGTTCCGAGAGGCCCAGGATGCGCAGATGCCTGTCCAGCGCGCCACGCGCCATGCGCTCAACTGAACTGCGGACAACATGGTTGTGAAAATCGCTTACAATGCTCATATCATGCTCCCCAAAATCCTCTGCCTTGCCGGGAGGCGAGTCTGCTCTATTATAGCAGGCTGGCTGTTTTGATCAATCTGCCGCTGCGGAAGCGTTGCAGGCTGAAGATTTCGAGTTCTGGTGCTGGCTGGTCAGGCGCCAGCAGCGACTCGGCGAGCAGACGCGCCGCGCGCGGCGCGTGCATGAAGCCGTGGCCAGCGAAGCCACAGCCGCAGAAAAAGCCCGTGATCTCGGTGCGACCCAGCACAGGATGGTCATCTGGCGTCATCTCATAGAGTCCGGCCCAGGCGCGCTGGACGCGGGCGCGGGCCAGGGAGGGACAGCGCCGTGCGATTTCGCGCTGAATCAACGGCCAGAGCGCCTCATCCACGGTCAGAGCAAAGCTGGCCTGTTCCAGGCGGCGATTGCGTTCAAGCTGCAATGGACTCACTGGCAGCGGCATCGTCAGGGTTACGCCGCCCGCGCGGCGGCGAAAGTGAAAGCCGGTGCTGGCGTCCACCACCATCGGAACATTTTCAGGCAGATCGTCGAAGTCCTCGGTCTGGTAGAGCTGGCGTTTCAGAGGCCAGACAGGCAGATCCATGAGACCGGCCAGGCGCGCGGTCAAAGCCGCGTAGGCTCCGGTGGCGTTGACGACCACGGGGGCGGCGATCTGTTCCTGCCCGGCGCTTACACCTTCGACACGTCCGCATCTGACATGGATGGCCGTGACCGGTGTGTGTTCCAGCACGTTCACGCCCAGTTCGCGCGCGGCGTGGACCAGTGAACGTGTCATCGCGCCGGGATCGCTATAGCCATCGGTGGGGCAGAAAGTCGCGCCGAGCAGATCATCGACCACCAGTTGTGGAACCAGGGCGCTGATCTCGGCTGGCGTCAGCAGTTGCGTTGGCACGCCCAGTTGTCTCTGGAGTTCCGCGTGTTTTTGCAGCGCCTGCCAGCTTTGCGGGGTATCGCTGAGAAACATATAGCCATGCCGGTAAAAGCGCGGTGGACGAAAGGCCTTGTCGGTGGGGGTGTATTCTTCGATAAAACGCGCATAGAAGGCGAGACCTTCAAGCGAAAAGCGGATATCCAGTTCGTCAGCGAACTGCTGGCGCAGGCCGCCAGTGGCTTTGCCGCTGGAACCGCTCGCGATGCCATCTTGTTCCAGCAGGATGACATCCCGCATTCCCCGCGTAGCCAGGGCGTAAGCCAGGTTAGCGCCAAAAATGCCTCCGCCGATAATAACCACCTCGGCTGTTTGCATTGTTCTTCCTCATACTTCTTCGTATTGGAAAAGCGGGCTGGCCAGGAGATCCTCTGCTCGTTGCAGATCCAGGCCGGCCTGGCAGTGGGCAAAAAGAGCGCGGGCTTCGCGCACAGAGTCGTAGCCCGTGCGGACAAGAGAAGCGTTAGAGGCAGCGTTGCCTCCACGTCCGCTTTTGATATGCAGACTGCGAACGAGCAAGCTCTGACCATAGCGATACAACGTGCGCGCGTAATCCAGGCGCAGGTTGTGCTCTTTGCAGGTCTGCAACGCCTCTTCAAAGGCGGCGTCAGCCTCTTTTTCTCGATTACTGGCCAGCAGAATCTCCGCCTGGAGGCGCTGAGCCCGGCCAACCAGGTGCATCATTTCACTGGCGCGCGCCTCTTCCAGCGCCTTCTGGGCCTGCTGGCGCGCCTGTTCCAGCTGACCCTGGTAGTAGTAAATAGCCGTCAGCACAATCTGACTGGTACACTCGGTTTCGGTATCAATACCGGTCAACTGAAGCGCGCGCTCAATCGCGGCTCGCGCCGAGCGGAGCAGGCGCAGGCATTCAGCATCGGCACGTTTGACACCGGGGATCTCCTGCGGACCCGCCTCCGCCTGCTGGCTGAGCACTGCGGCGCGCGCCACTCGCCAGTTTGCCAGCGCGATCAGGGCGAAGCCAATGCGTGTCGTGCTCTTGATATTGCGCGCCTCCACCAGGGCATGGCGCAGACTCTCCAGCGCCTCGCGCAAATCGCCCTGGTCCTGCTGAATCATCGCCAGCGTCACCAGCGCCCAGCTCAAATGCTCCCGGTTGGAGGTCTGCCTGGCCAGCGACAGGCTCTCAGTCATCCAGGCCGCCGCTTCCTGTAAATCGCCGTTGCGCGCGGCGATATCGCCCAGGTTGCCCGTCACCAGCAGCTTGATGCGCCGGTCGCCAGTGCGCTCGCTCAATTCCAGGGCGCGTTTGAAATACGTGGAGGCGATGATGTTTTCTGAGCGCATCGAATGAACCGCGCCAATGTTGCTACAGACCTGGCTCATCGCGCCAACCAGGTCGTGTTTCTCAAACATCGCCAGCGCCGTGTGCAGATGTTGCAGCGCTTCGCTGTACTGAGCCATGCTGGCAGCGACCACGCCGAAAGACTCATGCGTGCGTCCCAGCTCCAGCGGGTCGCCGAGCAAGGCACGCCGGCTATGGGTCATCAGGGGCAGCGGCGCGTCGTGGCGATAGGTCAGGCCGTTCTGTTCGCCCTCGGCGTTCTCCTGGAGCTTGCGCATCGTCTCCTCGTGAATGCGCAGGGACTCCTCCAGGAAGCGGCGCGCTTCGCTAAAATTGCCCTCCATCCAGCATGTGCTGCCGTCCAGTTGTTGCAGACAGGCCCAGGCCGAGCCGGTGGTAATGCCAGCCTCGCGCAAGACCTGCTTGCCGCGTTCCGCGCACTCATGGGCGTGTCCAAATTCGCCGATGTATTTCCAGGAGCGTCCAATCGAGCGCCAGAGGATGCTCTGAACCTGGGCTTCTTCGGTTTGCCAGGCGTGAAAGGCTTCGTAAGTGGGGAACATGCTGGCGTCCCTGCGCTGGTCCTGGTGCAGTTCCAGGGCGTGGGCATACTGCTGGCGGGCCTCGGCGGCGTTGCCCAGCATATAATTGCACTCGGCCATACACTCCAGCAGATTGGCGATGTGCAGCATGTCCTGTTCAGCCGCCGGAGTGCTGGCGTGGAGGGCTTGCAGCGCTTCCATGGCCTGGCGATAGTAGTGCAGCGCTTCGGGATACGCCGAAAGCACCATAGCCTGATTGCCGGCGATCTCGGTGTAGTAGGCCAGCGCCTGTTTGTCCTGGTCGTACTTGCTCAGATGGTAGGCGATGGCCGTGGCCTCTTTGGCCTCATTGCCCTGGTGCAACTCAATCAATGCCTGAGCGGCCCGTCGGTGTAACTGGGCGCGCCTGGCCGCCGAAAGGCGCTCATAGAGATGGCTGACGATCAGGGGATGCCAGAAGTGATAGACGATGCGGCTGCCGTTGACCTCCTCGGTGAGCAGTCCCGTGCGCAGAGCCTCTTCCAGCAGATCGAGCGTAGTGTCTTCATTGTTACTGGCCTCGCCCGTCATGCGCATCAGCAGACCAAACTCAA
Source organism: Ktedonobacteraceae bacterium (assembly GCA_035546055.1). GTDB lineage: Bacteria > Chloroflexota > Ktedonobacteria > Ktedonobacterales > Ktedonobacteraceae > Paraktedonobacter. The sequence goes on along the minus strand of DASZXF010000188.1, from coordinate 2,868 downwards.
ACGAGCGCCCCAGCACAGCGGCCTTGCTGAGCAGCGCCTGGCAGGGTCCGCCCAGCTTATTCAGGCGTCTCTCAAGCACCGCCGCGATGGTTTCCGGCAGGTGAGTAGGACCGGCATCGGTGGCGCCGCTGAGGGTGACAGGCGGTTCATCGAGCTGGCTGGCGTAGCGGGTTGTGCTTCTGGCAAGCTTACGCGCGCTATCGTGTTCCGCCGCTTCGCTCAGGCGGGCCAGTTCTTCGGCGAAAAGCGGATTGCCGCCCGCCTGGCTCTGGATGCGGCGCACCAGTTCGTGCGGTAAATGCGCCAGCAGACGCGCGATCTGCGCCTGGGTGAGCGGCTGGAGTGGATAGGCCACCAGCACCTGCTCGCGGCGCAGATCATTGAGCAGCGAGCGCAGGCTGGAACTGGGAGCCAGCTCAATATCGCGACAGGTGCCTACCAGCATCAGGCGCTCGTTTTGTTGATGGCGAGCCAGGTAGGCCAGCAATTCCAGGCTGCTATCGTCGGTCCAGTGCAGATCGTCCAGCACCAGCAAGAGCGGGGTAGCCTGGGCCAGTGCGTTGAGCAGAGAGAGCGTGGCTTCCCAGAGGTGGAAGCGCTCCTGTTCCGGGGCAGCCGGCGCCTGGGAGCGAACTGGCTGGAGTTCCTGGGTGGAAGCCAGCTCAGGCAGGAGCGACGAGAGTCTGCTGAGCCTGGCCTGTGTTGTCGCGGCGGGATTGAGCGCGCCGGGTGCCTCGTTTTCATCCTGTCCGCGTTTCCCTTCAATCATGCTGATCAGCCGGGTGAGCGGGATATCTTGCAGCAAGGTGCGCAGAATATCGGTCCAGGGACGATAGGGAATCGTGCCCTCCTGTTCATAGGCGCGCGTCCAGGCCACGCGCCAGCCCAGGGTATGCGCCTGTTGACTGAGTTCTTCCGCCAGGCGCGTTTTGCCGATGCCAGTTTCGCCCATAATCATCACGCAATGGGGCAACCTGGAGTGATTGGTAGGAGAGAGAGCCTTTTTGTGTTCATCTTGTGGAGAGAGGTCGTTGATCGTCAGGAGAAGCTCGCGCATAGCTTCTAATTCGCGCTCGCGTCCAATCAGCGGACTGAGGTTGTGGCGCCCTGGTGGCGAGGCCGGACGCGGTAATTGCTGCGCCACGGCAGCCAGGTCCGTCTCCTCATCGGCAGATTTATCGGGGATATGCCTGGACGACGAGGGCAGGGGACCGGTCGTCTTTTCCAGACTCTGGCGCACGGGCTGGCGACCAGGGGAAGTGCCGCCCAGCAGCGGATCATTCAGGGGAAGTAAAGCCTGGAGCTGACCCTGGCGCAGCGCTTTATACAACTGCACCGTCTCAGGTAGCGGATCGCTTTCGTAATCTCGTTTGAGAATTTTCTCCAGGCGTTGATAGGCGCGAATGGCCTCGCCGCGTCGATCCAGTTGTGTCAGCAGGACCATCAGGCGGCGTACTGCCGTTTCGTGAGTCGGATCAGCGGTCAGCAGGCGATCCAGGGGCTCAATCGCGCTGGTCAGGGCGCCTCGTTCCGCGCGCAGGCTGGCCAGATTGAGCAGCAGGCCCATCCAGCCGCGTCTCAGCGACTCGCGGCGCGCGGCAGCCCATTCGGAATACAGCTCCTCCAGCAAGTAATCGCCCTCGTAGAGTTCCCAGGCCTCTTCCAGCATATGCTCAACCTGGGCCTGATCCCTGGTCATATTGATATGGTTGAGCAGCGTCTCAAACACCTCCGCGTCCACCCAGATGCGGCTGGAGTCCGCGAGCATCAGAATATCGCGTTCCAGGCGCAGCAGCTTCGAGGCAGCCGGGCGCTCGATTTCAGGCTCAAGGATCTGGCGTAACTCGTGGACCGCGCCATTCAGCCGATTGGCGGCGGTCTCAACATCGAGTTCCGGCCAGAGCGCCTCCATCACCTGCTCGCGTCCCATGCGGCGTCCAGGTTGACTGAGCAGACAGCCCAGCAAAGCGCGGGCGCGCCGCCGCTGCCAGGTGCGATTGGCAACCGTGTGCCACTCATTGCCCTGTTTGCGTTCCACGCGGAAATGGCCCAGTAAGTAAACGCGGACGAGCGGTTGAGAGACAGCGCCTTCTGAGGAGGCTTTCGCCGGTAGACGAGTGTTCTCTGTGCTGGAGGTTTCGTTGACATTGCCTGGTAGTGGAACAGTCTTGCGGGCTTGAGGCGGGGAATCTCCCCCGGTCAGGGCGTCCTCCTCATCCAGCGAAGCGGTCATCTGCTGCTTTAGCGCGACCTCCTCTGGTGGGTGGATGCCGATATATTTGCTAATCGTGCGCCCGTTTTCGCTCCAGTACGCGTACCAGTATGGGCCGTGTCCCGCTCCCTCTTTGCATTTCCGGCAGCGTTGTTTGCCACAGCGAGTATATTGCTGGCGGTAGGTGACTTTCCCGTTCATCACTCCGTCTCCCCCAGAGAAGATTCATGCGGACGTTTGTCAGTCAAAGAAAAAAGCATTGTTAAAACCAGGATGGAAAATCTTATGTAAGTCAAGCGTAATTATAACCCATATTGCTCAATATCACAATTCTTTCAGACCAAATCGGCCAGTTCTTTACGAAAAATGCCCAGATCTGCCCGTTTCCTGGCCATTCTATTTGAGGAACAGAACACCGCGCCCCACGTTTTTGCAACGGGAGAACGCCAAAGCCTTGCCTTTGGCATGGGACGCGCCCTCGCCTTGCGACAAAATGAGACGCACCCGGCCTGTGGCAGGGTTTCTCACAAGTCAAGCAAAGGCCATCACCAGCGAGGGTGCAGGGAGCGCAGCGTCCCTGCCGGGTGCGGGTGTCCCGCATCTTTCTCTCCTCTTGCTTCTCGCCGCCGTCGGTGGCAAACGACTTTTGAGAAACC
>DASZXF010000187.1:0-11463 GCA_035546055.1 Ktedonobacteraceae bacterium | reverse complement strand
ACGCCCCAGCTCGGCCTGGAACTGGCTTCGCTGGAGTGTATTGAACTTCATCGCCAGGCTCGCAGCGGCCAGCCACTCAGACAACCGGCCAGTTCCACGCCTGCGCCTGTCCCGGCGTCAGTTCCGAGCGCAGCACCGCCTGCTTCTCATCCAGCGCCACGGTCCGCAGCCACCACGCCCGCCGAGACAGAGCCGCCGAGAATGCCCACGAATATCCCATCGACTCCTCCGCTGGCCAGACCCGTTTACGAGGAGCCTCCTGCCCCTCAGCTGGTGCGCCCTGCTCCTGCTCCTGTGCCGGTGGACGACGAGATCAGTCAGACAGGAGCGCCCGCGTCTGCGGCTCCTGAATTGACCTTACAACAGGTGAGGAGCGCATGGGGAAGAGTGAAATCGCGCACCCAGCAGAAAAGTTCGCTGCTGGCCACTTACATAAGCATGTGCGATGTCATGGGTGTGGAAAGTGATGGAAAACATGCCATCATTGTCATTCGCGCGGCCAAGCCCTCACACCTCAAATTCATCAAAGAGGAGAATCGCCCGAAAGAGGTCGAGTGGGCGATGGGACTGGAGTTCAGCCAGCCGTGCAAATTACGGGTGCTTTCGCCCGAGCAGCCCTATGGGGGAACCCAGTCGCCGGGGACGACTTCGTACTCCCTGGGGGCAGTAGCTTCTCCGCCCTCGGCCCATCGCGAACGCAGCGAAACAAGCGCGCCAGCCATGCGGCCTGCCGATGCGCCGCGCCCGCAGGCACCTCAGACGCCTCCGCCACAGCGCCCTGCCGCGCGTCCTGAGCGGTCCGAGACAAACCATCATCCAGCCACAAACTCACCCCCTGCCAGACCGCAGAGGGAGAGAGAGAATAAGAAAGTACAGTTATCAGCGGAAGAACTGAAACGCAAAGCCAACGACAACCCCGTTGTACAGGAGGTCATCAAAACGTTTGGGGCGGCCCTGGGCAACGTTGAACAAAAGTAAGGAGAGTATTTTCCATGAATATGCGTGAAATCCAGAAAATGCAGCAAAAGCTCATAAAGATGCAGGATGAGCTGGCCAACACCCTCTTCACAGGCACAGCCGGCGGGGGCGCGGTCTCCATCACACTGAACGGCAAATTTGAGATGACGGCGGTGAAAATCGACCCGGAGGCCTTTAATGCCGAGGATATCGCCGAGCTGGAGGTGATGATCCTGGCGGCGGCGAAAGACGCTCAGAGCAAGGCCAACGAGGCGCAGGAAAAGATGACGATGAATATGACCGGCGGCCTGAAAATCCCAGGATTGTTCTAAGATGAGTGATCTTGCTCCGCCAGTGGCGGCCCTGATTGAAGAATTGTCCAAGCTGCCAGGAGTCGGCGTGAAAACGGCTCAGCGTCTGACCTTTTTTCTCCTACGCAGTCCCGCTGACCAGGCGCGCCGCCTGTCAGAGGCCATTTTGCGCGTCAAAGAGAGCATTATCTATTGTTCGCGCTGCTTTAACATCACGGAGAACGATCCTTGCCTGATCTGTAGCAATCCCAACCGGGATCAGGAGGTCATCTGTGTGGTAGAGGAGCCGCTGGACGTGCTGGCCCTGGAAAAAACCGGTGCCTACAAGGGTCTGTACCACGTCCTGCACGGTGCGCTTTCACCGGTGGAGGGCATCGGTCCCAAAGATCTGCGGATTGAAGAATTGCTCAAACGCTTACAGGATGGCAAGACCCGCGAAGTGATTCTGGCCACCAATCCGAACTTCGAGGGCGAGTATACCGCCAATTACCTGCAAAAAGAGCTGAAGCCTCTGGCGCTCAAAGTCACCGGCCTGGCACGTGGCCTGCCCATCGGCGGCGACCTGGAATATGCCGATGAGGGCACGCTCAGTCGCGCCCTCGAAGGACGGCGCGAACTCTAAACCCTGGCGGTTGAGACGATTGCTGACCCTCAACTGCCAGCCAGGATCATGATGATCGAAACCTGGAACGCGGTGCTCTAGTACTCCTGTTTTATCGCTGACAAAAAGTTGACGTAGCGCGGCCTGTGTGGTACTCTTGTTCTACATTCCCAAGAGGATCAGGTAGCAAGAGAGTCTGATTACCGGTTTCTGGACCTTGCCAGAGAATAGTGTGTAGGGAACAACAAGCACACAAACACAAGGGTTCCGTTTCGCTTTTCCGTGAGTACATGGTCACGGGTAGTTCCCTGCCCCTGATGGGGTGGTAGTAAGCATAGACAAAGGAGGCAACAGGGAGATCACAAGGCACAGCAATCGCCCGGGGCGTGAACAAAGAGGGTGTTGACCAACGCCGTATTTACGCTTGCAAACACATCGGTTGCGCTACCTGTATCCCTGTAGACAACAATGGCACTAAGCAAAAAAGAGAAAGCTATGGCTGGCAATGGCAGCAGTATCGTGGCATCCACCGCGACGACTGAACGTGAGAAAGCCATCGAGCAGGCCTTGAGTCAGATTGAGCGCCGTTTTGGGAAGGGCGCGATCATGCGCCTGGGTGAACAGGCCAAGATCCAGATCGATGTCATTCCCTCCGGCTCGGTGGCCCTGGACCTGGCGCTGGGCGTGGGCGGCATTCCGCGCGGACGTATCACCGAGATCTATGGCCCGGAGTCTTCTGGTAAAACGACGCTCTGTCAGCATATCATCGCCAATGCGCAGCGCGCCGGCGGCTACGCGGCCTTTATCGACGCCGAACATGCCCTGGATCGCACATACGCGGCTCGCTGCGGTGTGGATGTCAATAACCTGCTGATCTCCCAGCCCGATACCGGTGAGCAGGCGCTGGAAATCCTGGATGCCCTGGTGCGCAGTAATGCCATCGATGTGGTGGTGGTTGACTCCGTAGCGGCGCTGACCCCCCGTGCTGAAATCGAGGGCGAGATGGGCGATTCGCACGTCGGCTTGCAGGCCCGCCTGATGAGCCAGGCCATGCGTAAGCTGACCGGCGCGATTAGTAGCTCGAACACTGCCGTACTCTTTACCAACCAGTTGCGCGAAAAGGTCGGTGTGATGTTCGGCAATCCCGAAACCACTTCCGGCGGTAAAGCTCTGAAGTTCTATGCCTCTGTGCGCCTGGATATTCGCCGCACTGACACCATCAAGCAGGGTCAGGATGTGATGGGCAGCCGCACACGCGTGCGCGTCGTCAAAAATAAGGTCGCGCCTCCTTTCCGCGTGGCCGAATTCGACATTATGTACAGCGAGGGCATTTCGCGCGAAGGTGGTCTGATCGACCTGGGTCTGGAAATGGGCCTGGTCAAGAAGAGTGGCGCCTGGTTCAACGTCGGCGATATCCGCCTGGGCCAGGGTCGCGAAAACGCCAAGGACTTCCTGCGCCAGAACAGCGATGTCGCTCAGGCTCTCGACGAGCAGATTCGCGGCAACATTTCCTCCTTCAAGGCCGCCGAGATTGAGGCCGAAGAGGACGAGGATGAGAACGACGAGCCAGAGGAAGCAGCGGCAGAGGTTTAAACGCTCTCATCCGCGCTCGCGGCACACCATCTATATTTCAGGGGCAGGCTTCCTCACCGGGAAGCCTGCCCCTGAAAGCGTTTGATCCAGTCTACGCTCAGGCTGTGGCGGTCGCGGCCTGATAGTATTTGCTGGCCGGTGGATGATCAAGCCAGGCAGAGATGAAACGCGTGGCCTCAACGACTGCGGCGAGATCGACGCCAGTGGCAATGCCCAGACCATGCAGCATATAGAGCAGATCTTCGGTGGCCAGGTTGCCGGCAGCCCCCGGCGCGTAAGGACACCCGCCCAGACCGCCCGCCGAGGAGTCAATGATGCCCACACCCATCTGCAAGGCCATCAGTACATTGGCCAGCGCTGTGCCGCGTGTGTCGTGAAAATGGACCGCGAGCTGGCTGATGGGAATGTGCCCCCCGTTGTGCAATAGATCCAGCACTTCCGCGACCTGATTCGGCGTGGCCACTCCGATGGTGTCCCCCAGCGATAGCTCCTCCACGCCCATTTCCAGCAAGCTCTGGGCAACCCGGAGTACCTGGCGCGGCTCAACCGCACCTTCATAGGGACAGCCAAAAACGGTAGAGATATAGCCGCGTACTGAGACGCCCGCCTGTCTGGCTCGCTCAATGACCGGGCGAAAGTTGTCGAGACTCTCGGCAATGGTGGCGTTAATGTTATGACGGGTAAAGCTCTCACTGGCTGCCGTAAAAACCGCTATTGTGCTTACCCCGGCCTCCAGTGCCCGCTCCATGCCCTTGAGATTTGGCACCAGTACAGGATAGCTGGTCTGCGGCAGACGTTGCAGGCCCGCCATGACCTGAGCGGCATCGCTCAACTGTGGAATGGCGCGCGGGCTGACAAATGAGGTGGCCTCGACGACCGGTAACCCGGCTGCGGCCAGTAGTTCGATAAAGTGAATCTTTTTCTCGGTCGGCACCAGCACTTTTTCGTTCTGCAAACCATCGCGTGGACCAACCTCGACCACGCGCACCGCACGCGGCAACGCTGCCTGCATACGTCTTCCTCCTCCTGTTCTCTGACTAGCGCTCCGTTTTTCGTGGCAGACAGCAGAACAGGCAGGCTGCGCATAGAACCTGCCTGCCTCTCGCTACCTGCGCCAGCCCATTATTTTTGTTGCAACGCCCGGTCGCCATCCTTCTCGCCCCCGGCAGAGACCTCATCCTTCGCGGACGGGGGGGACGCGAGCAGAGCTGCTGGCTGTTGCTGATGCTGTGAATGATGATGCGATGTTTGCTCCTGCTGGGCCAGGCGGGAAACCTCTTCATCCGGCAAAATCTCCACCCGCACTCTGACTATCCTCCGACCACGCGTGGAGAGAATGGAGAAACGGTGATGCTCAAAGGTGATGGTGTCGCCGGCCACAGGAATCTTGTCCAGCTGAGCGTAGAGAAAGCCGCCCAGCGTGTCATAGTCCTCGTTCTCCAGCTTCGTGCCCATCAAATCGTTGAACTCATCAATGCTTAACTTGGCAGAAAAGATGTACTCATGCTCGTTGACCTGCTCGTACAGCGTTTCCTCCGGGTCATACTCATCTTTGATATCGCCAACGATCTCTTCCACCAGATCTTCGATGGTAACCAGGCCCGAAACCGAACCATACTCATCAATGACGATGACCATGTGAACGCGCTTCTGGCGAATCTCCAGCAGGAGGTCATCCAGTTTTTTCGTTTCCGGCACAAAATAGGCCGGACGCACGAGATCCCGAATGGACAGCGCGTCGTGACCCTCGCGCAACTGCTTCAGCATGTCCTTGGTATAGAGAACGCCAGTGATATTATCAATGGTCTCCTCGTAGACCGGGATACGCGAGAAGCCGCCCTGCAAGGCCAGGTCCACAGCCTGGGCTACCGTGGCATCGCTCTCCAGCGCCACAATGTCAATACGCGGAATCATAACCTCGCGCACAGGAGTATCGGCGAACTCAAAGATGCTGTGAATCATCTCCGTCTCGGCCTCTTCCAGCACGCCCTCTTCTTCGCCCACTGTGACCAGCAGGCGCAGTTCTTCTTCAGTCACAAACGGACCATGGCGCACGCTCTGACCGCCCATCAGGCGCACCAGTCCCCGCGTAATGCCGCTGAGCGCCCAGACCAGCGGACGCAGCAGCCAGGCCGTTCCGCGTACCAGGCTAATCATGGCGCGGGCGAAACGCAGAGGATTCTGCACAGCGGCGGTTTTTGGCGTAATCTCACAGAAAATCAGCACCACCAGCGAGAGCAGAAGCGAAGATATCAGTTCTCCCCAGGTCGCCGAGAAGCGGAGGGCGAGCACTGTCGCCATACTTGAAGCCACAATCGTTGCCACGCTATTGACAATCAGAATAGTGGAAAGAAAGACATTTGGATTGGCCAGGAGCTTTTGAATCTCCGCGGCCTTTTGATCACCCTCCTCCTCCAGATTGCGCAACTTGATGCGGCTGACCGAGGTCAGAGCCGTCTCCGTCGCAGAGGCCAGAGCACAGAGGATCAGCATAATTACAAGCAGAATAAATTGGAACCACGCTTCGCTATCGAATTGCGGCCATTGAAAATCGCTTGTGGCACGGGCGACCGCCAGGGTCGCCTCGGCTAGGCCACCGCCATCCATAGGTCTTTTTTTACTCCTTCTTGCTACTCTCGACGCGAGAAGTATCCGCCGATTGAGCCAAACGCAGAAGGCGCGCGGGCACTCCTGCAACAACCGCCCCGGCTGGCACGTCATGTTTCACAACTGAGCCGGCTCCTGTGATGGCGTGCTCCCCTACTGCTACCGGGGCCACTAACATTGTATCACTTCCAATGAACGCACCGTCACCTACAATGGTTCGGTTTTTTTGCACCCCATCGTAGTTACAGGTGATGGTACCGGCTCCCACATTGACGTTCTCTCCGAGCGTGGCATCGCCAATATAGCCAAAATGATGCATATCGGTTTCCGGGCCGATATACGAGTTTTTTACTTCACCAAAATTCCCCATGCGTACACCACGAGCCAGGTATGCTCCTGGACGACAGTGCCCGAAAGGACCGATGCTGACTCCTTCCTCAAAAGTGGTCTCCTCCAGCACTGACTGGCGCACGCTACATCCGTCGCCGATCACTGAATGCTCGATGGTGCTGTATGGTCCAATGCGACAGTTGGCGCCAATACGCGTGGCTCCGTTGATGATGGTGCCTGGCAAGATGACGGTATCGCTGCCAATCTCAACCCCGGCGCTGATATATGTGGTGGCGGGATCAACAATGGTGACGCCCGCGTACATGTGCTTTTCGAGGATACGCCGGCGCAGGAGCGACTCGACTTCGGCCAGTTGGACACGATTGTTAATGCCTACTGTCTCATCCAGCGAACCGGTGACGGTGGCGATGACGCGCTCCTGCGCGCCCGCGATGCCGATCAGGTCGGTCAGGTAATACTCGCCAGCAGGATTGCGCGGCAGGCGCTTGAGCTCGGTCCACAGCCAGGCGCGCTCAAAGCAATAGACGCCCGAGTTGACCTCGCGGATCTGCAACTGTTCCGGTGTGGCCCGTTTGACCTCAACAATTTCGCGCACTCGTCCCTGGGAGTCGCGCACGATGCGGCCATAATCCGAGGGCAGTTCAGCCTGCGCGGTCAGAAATGTTACGGTCGCCTGGCGGGCGTGATGCTCGGCCAGCACCTGCGCCAGCACCTCGCCGCTGACCAGCGGCGTATCGCCATAACAGACCAGCACGGTATCTGGCAGCGGGCGCAGCGCGTCCACTTCCTCCTGAGCCATCAAAACGGCGTGGCCGGTGCCCAGTTGCTCATCCTGGACAGCATAATGGCAGCGCTCCCCAAAGAGAGCGGCCACGTGCTCAGCTCCATGACCCACGACAACCACGGGACGATGCCCCAGCAGGGTTGCATGAAGATTGGCAAAGGCCGGAGCAGCAGGAATATCATCTATCGCATTTAAGACGTGGGCCAGCAAAGGCAAACCCACGACCTGATGAAGCACTTTCGGAAGCTGTGAACGCATACGAGTACCCTTCCCCGCAGCGAGCACCACAGTAGCATAAGCGTTATTCATAGCTGTATCAGTCAACCCTTTTGTGAAAATTCTGGCCTATACCAAATGTGGTGTAAACAATTGGACTGCCTGTGCAAGGCAGCCTTACAAATTGTTTACACCACATTTGGTATAGCATCCAGAAGGCTCGGGCGCCAAGATTCGAACTTGGGATCGCGGATCCAAAGTCCGCTGCCTTACCGCTTGGCCACGCCCGATTATCTATAAACCCGTAAAACTACAGGTATGCTGCGATTATATCACGCAACACGGCCTTTGACAATACCTGGATTTGTCCAATCCAGAACCGCTCAAAGCTTGCTCATTCTGCCTCTGTTCGCGTCTTCGCCACTCGAAGAATGAAAAGTAATTATCAGTCCTCCCGCATGTTTCTGAGGCGGCAAGGGCGCGTTTTTCCTCCTCATTCCAGGGGAAATGATATCAGTCATTCCCAATGTTTCCAGCGCCGCAAGGGCGCGTTTCCCCTCCCCACTCCAGGGGAAAGGATGAGGTTTGGCGAGCGCAGCGCTCGCCAAACCTCATCCAAAAAGAGGGGCGGGGCGCAACCAGCGCCTGGGGCCGCCTCGGAAACATCAGGGATGACTCATGAACCCATCCCAAAAGAGGGCGGGAGGAAGAGGCGGCGTGGGCCGCCTCAGAATGGACACGACGTATTCAGGAATGACTGACAAAAGCCTTCAGGAGCGCAATTTTGCCAGGCGCTGCTGAACTTCCTGGAGCATTTCATCGCTCTTGCAGAAGGCAAAGCGGACATAGCCCTGGCCGATATGGGCGTGCTGCTGACTATAGAAGGACTCGGGCGGGATGCACACGACGCCGGCGGCTCGGATGAGATGGCGGGCGAACTCCATGGGTGTGCCCTGAAAGACATCGCGGTAGTTGGCCAGCAGGAAGTATGTTCCTTCTGGCACGCGATAGGTGAGGCCGCCGGCGTCGAGGGCGTCCATCATGAGTTGACGCTTGGCGGTGTACATGGCCTGGAACTCGCTGTAATAGGTGTCCGGCAGGTTGAGGGCGTAGGCCACAGTCTCCTGCGTGGGATGGTGAACGGCGAAGGTGATAAACTGATGGGCGCGTCCAACGGCAGCGACGAGATCAGCCGGTCCGTAAACCCAGCCAATCTTCCAGCCGGTGGCGCTGAAGAGTTTGCCAGCGCTGCTGATGGTCACGGTACGCTCGAACATGCCAGGCAGGGTGGCAATGGGCGTGTGCTTCTCTGGCGCGAAAGTGAGATGCTCATAGACCTCATCGGAGATGACCATGACATCGTGCTCGATGCAGAGTTGCGCGATCTGCGCTAGCTCCTCGTGGGTGAAAATGCGCCCGGTGGGATTTTGCGGCGTGTTGAGGATTAGCGCCCGCGTGCGTTTGCTGAAGGCGGCGCGCAGTTCGTCAGGATCAAACGTCCAGTCCGGCGGGTAGAGTGGCACGTAGACCGGGGTGGCATTGGCCATGATGAGATTGGGAACATACGAGTCGTAAAATGGCTCGAAGACGATGACTTCATCGCCCGGATCAACCAGTCCCAGCACCGAGGCAAAAATTGCTTCGGTCGCGCCTGCTGTGACGACCACACCATCGACGGGATCAACGCTCAGGCCATAGAAACGCTGAGCGTGGTCCGCGACGGCCTGACGCAGCAGGGGCGTACCGGGTCCGGGCGCGTACTGGTTGTGCTGACCGGTCTGGAGATAATGGATCAGTTGCTGGAGGATGTCTGAAGGGGTATCAAAATCAGGCTTGCCCTGACCCAGATTCAAGGCCTGGTATTGCTGAGCAAGCTGGTTCATTTCGGTGAAAATCGTGGTGCCAAAAGTAGACACCCGTTGAGCAGGACTGGGCATTCTAAGGCTTCTCCTTCGCCATTATACTTACTTTTTCGGGTTGATATCCCAGATCGCGACCTGGCCGGAGGTATTTCCCACAGCGATCCGCTTGCCATCCGGCGACCAGGAGACCCAGGTCGCGGCAATCAAATAGGTGATGATATGCGCGCCGCCGGCAGCTGACCAGACCTGCACGGTGCCATCATGGCTGGCCGAAGCGATCTGCTTGCCGTCTGGCGACCAGGCCAGATCGTATACGGTGTCTGAATGATAGCGGTAACTATAGAGCAGTTGCCCATCAGTGGGCTTCCAGACCTGCACGGTCGTATCATAGCTGGAGGTCGCGATGCTTTTGCCATCCGGCGACCAGGCAATAAAACGCACCACATCGCCGTGGCGCATGTAGGTCAGCAGCAGCTTGCCTGAACTGACTTCCCAGATACGCGCGGTAAAATCATAGCTGGCGCTGGCCAGTTCGCGCCCGTCCGGCGACCAGGCCAGGGACGCGATGCTCCCCAGGTGCCCGCGCAGGATACGCACCTCGCGCCCGGTCTGCGTGTCCCAGATATGGATCAGCGCCGTTCCATCGCCATAGGCCAGGTAACGCCCATCTGGCGACCAGACCACGCTATTCACGACGCTCTGATTGCGGATCAACCCGCTCTCGCGGCCCGTGGTCGCATCCCAGATACGCACCGTCGCGTCACGGCTGGCAGAAGCAATCTGCTGACCATCCGGCGACCAGGCCAGCCCCTCAATCTCATCAGTATGACCACGCAAGACCAGCTTTTGGCGGCTGGCAGGTGTCCAGACCAGGATGGTATTATCGAAACCACCTGAGGCAAAACGCTGGCTGTCAGGCGACCAGACAACGATGTTCACGCGCCCCTGATGTCCATCATAGGATGCGTCGGGATGATTGCTGTTGGGATATTGATGGATATCAAAAACTGGCCTGGGCGGAAAAAGCGAAGGCTCTATCGTTGGACGAGGATGAGGCATGAACAGCGGAAGAAGATTGCTGACCACAATGCCTATCACCACCAGTCCAAGTCCCGCCGCAACCAGCCAGCTTACTCGCCGCCAGCGCCTGGCGTGCTGGACAGCAGAACGCTGCCCGGCCAGAATGCGCTGCTGGAGCCAGCCAGGCCGCTCATTATTGCTTTCCGGCAGATCTACAATCTCAATATCCATATCGTCGCCAGCATCGGGCAAGGGCCGTGAATTTTCCATGGCAAAATTATATCATGCAGGAAGACGCAAAGATCATTTTTTCGCCAGATAATTGGTCTCTGCCAGAAACTGGTCAGTACATCGGTTGCGCCAGACGCCGATGTTTGCCCACAGTCAACCACCAACAAACGCCGGCGCCCGGCGTAGAGCCGCTGCACGCTACAACACACGGGTCTGCGTATCAGTTGAGAAGAGATCGGGAACACCGCCGTGGGAAGGCTCAGCACGAGAGAATTCCTGGCTTTCCAGAGTCTCGCTGAGACCGGTTAAACGCTGCTGGATCTCGCCCGCGCGCTGCGCCAGAGCACGCAGTTCACCGGTAATCTGACGCGTCTGCCCGTTCAATTCAACTGCATTGAGCGTTTTTATTGCCATTTCGCCTGTATTGGACACAGGCAACATGATCGTCGAACGCGACAAAATGGGCGTGGCTGGCACAGATTGATAGGTCAGTGCAGACTGATAGCCATCTCTCTGGTTCGCAGCTGGTTGAGGTAACTCCGGCTGCGCAGGTGAGGCCTGGGCTTCACTCGCCTGCGCCTGTAACCCCTTCTTTGCTTTTTCCGCGCGATCCTCGCCCAGACCCAGCAGGATAGCCCCCAGCAGAGCCAGAACCGCGAGCCCCAGCAAACCGCCAATAATCAGAATATGCACAATGCTCTCCTTTCCACCATAGGCCGTGGTCGCTCAGGCACGCTTAGTGCAGATGAATGGTCACTTCCGCACTCATGCCCGGCATAATGTCTTTGCTGTTCTTACTATCCAGGGTAATCATCACCGGAACACGCTGGCCCACTTTGGTGAAATTACCGCTGGTAGGATCTTGATTTGGCAACAGCGAGAACTGACCAGCCGTAGCCTGGACAATCTGTTGCACATGTCCGCTAAAGC
>DASZXF010000186.1:0-6507 GCA_035546055.1 Ktedonobacteraceae bacterium | reverse complement strand
ACCAGGGCCAGGGCGTAGGCCACGGCAAACAGGAAGGGATGGGCCAGGCGAATATCCTGCAGGAGAGCAGCCTGCGCGGAAGCCTCAGCCGCCAGCAAAGCGCGCAGATCGCAATTCAGCAGAGGTTGCAGTATTTCCGCGCAGCGCTCAAACCAGCTCGCAAAGGCCGGTTCCTGTTCGTAGAGTTCGCGCGCCAGCTTCCAGGCCTGTTCCTGCTCGCCCAGACCCGGAATGAGAAAGACCACCGGACGCGTCTCGCCGTTCCGTGGCGGAACATGCGTCATACGTGGCGCAGGGGCAGCCAGCAGGGTTTGCAACTCCTCAACGCTGCGCGCTCGCAGCAGGCGTCGATACTCCCAGGCGGGCCGTCCCGTCTGCAAGGTCGCGGCCAGGTCGGCCAGGGACAGGTTCGGGTGAGCGTGTAGCCATGCCAGCAGGCGTTGTTCGCTTCTGCGCAGCGCCTCCTCGCTCCGCGCGGAAAGCGGCAGCCAGTAATCCCTCTCATCAGAGGCGCCGGCGGGACAGGTCGGCAGCTCAGGCGGAGCCTGGAGAATGACATGGGCATTGGTGCCCGACCAGCCAAAGGAACTGACCCCGGCGTAGCGCTCAGTTAAATGGGCCGGCCAGTTCGTCGGCTGCGCGGGAATCTGCAAAAGCTCGGAGGCCGGGAGATGCTCATTGCGTCGCGTCACATGCAGATGGGGAGGGATAAGGCCATGTTGCAAGGCCAGCACCGTCTTGAAAAGGCCGGCCATCCCGGCAGCTCCGGCCAGGTGCCCGACATTGGTTTTAACGCTGCCAACCAGCAGGGGAGTTTGCGGACGGTCGCCCGAGCCAAACACAGCCAGCAAGGCCTGGGCCTCCAGCGGATCGCCCAGCGCCGTACCAGATCCGTGAGCCTCGACATAGCCGATCTGTGCAGGCGCGATCCCGGCGGCGCTCAGCGCCTGGCGAATCACCGCCTGCTGGGCCTGGGGATTGGGCGCGGTCAGACCATTGCTGTGTCCATCCTGGTTGACCGCCGAGCCGTGAATGAGCGCGCAGACGGGATTCCCATCCTCCTGAGCCGTCGCCAGGCGTTTCAGCACCACCACGCCGCAGCCCTCGCCCAGACCGAAGCCGTCCGCGCTGGCGTCAAAGGTTTTGCAGCGACCATCCGTGGACAGCATGCCCATCTTGCAGGCATTGACCAGCGTTTCAGGCCAGAGAATCGCATGTACGCCGCCCACCACCGCCAGGTCGCATTCACCCCGGCGCAGGCTCTGACAGGCCAGGTGGAGCGCGACCAGGGACGATGAGCAGGCCGTATCGACCGTCAGGGCCGGGCCGTGGACATCCAGAAGATAAGCCAGGCGTCCGGCGAAGACGCTGGAAGCAGAACCCAGGGCAAAGTAGGGATCATCCAGGCTGGCCTCCGGCTCGCTGGCCCGCTGCAAAGACGCGTAATCCTGCGTATTCATCAATCCGATGAAAATACCCACCTGGCTCCCGGCCAGCTCCGGTACCGCGTAGCCAGCGCGTTCAAGCGCTTCCCAGGCCACTGTGAGCAGCAGCCGCTGCTGCGGGTCCATGCGCCTGGCCTCGCGCGGGGAAATGCCAAAAAAGCCCGCGTCAAACGAGCGGATCTCCTCAGTCGCCAGAAACGCCCCCGCACGCGTATACATCTTCCCCGGCGCGCCGCGATCTGGATCATAGTAAGCCTCCACATCCCAGCGATCCGCCGGAACAGGACCGATGGCATCCCCGCCGCGCAGCAAGAAGTCCCAGAAGTCCTCCGGGCTTGAACTCCCCGGAAAGCGGCAGGCCATGCCCACAATCGCCAGCGGCTCCCGGTCATGGTCGTGCTCCTTCGCCGCTTCAGCCTGCGGGGCGGCTTGCTCTTCCTGCTCCCCGCTCAGAAAACGCGCCATACTTTCAATCGTCGGATATTCGTAGAGGAGGGTTGGCGACAACTCCCGCCCCAGCCATTCCTCCAGCTCCCCGGAAATGCCCACCAGGTCAACCGACTCCAGACCGAAGGCCGCGAACGACTCTCGCGGGTCAATGGCGCCGGCCTCAAGGCCCAGTTCCCCGGCTATCTTCGTGGTCAGCCAGCTCTGAGCCTCGGCGAAGGTGGGACGCCAATCTGCTGCGGCATCTTCTCGTGCAAATCCCATGCCTCTTGTATCCTTTCCCTGCATCTCCCTTGTCAGGTCGCTACGCGTCCCAGCGGGGCAGCTCGCCGGCCAGGTAGAGCTGGCGGCACAGGCGCCGCTGGATTTTGCCACTGGAAGTCTTGGGCACAGAGCCAGCCGTCACAAAAAGAATGTGCAAAGCCTGCACATCATGCGCCTCCCAGATCTCCAGGCGCACCCGTTTGCGCAACTCCTCTGGATCAAGCAGGCGGCGGACCGGCGAAAGCTCGCTCTGCCGCTGCGTGGGCAGGTAGTGCGGATCAATCTCCGCGATTACCACCAGCTGCTCCTGTTCGTCCTTTTCAATCGTGAAGGCCACACTACAGGACGAGCGGATAGCCTCGTGAGACTCTTCTACGGTCAACTCGATGTCCTGCGGATAGAGGTTACGGCCCCGGATAATCAGCACATCCTTATGGCGTCCCGTGATAAACAGCGTGCCCTCGTGGATAAAGCCGAGATCGCCGCTGCGCATAAATGGGCCTTCCCCGCTATCCTTGATGAAGGCCTGGAAAGTAGAGGCCGTCTCCTCCGGCTTGCGCCAGTAGCCCGCGCCGATGCTCTTGCTCGCGATCCAGATCTCGCCAATCTCATCAGGTGCGCAACTGAGCAGGGTTTGAGGATGCACAATGCGCAGCGTCTCCTCCTGCGGAACAGCCTCGCAGCCCACCAGTTCGCGGCTCTCCTCGTCGGTCTGTTCCACCACCACAACCCGGTGCTCCTCCAGCGCGGCGCGTTTGAGGGTCAGCGTTTTGGGAAAAGCCCGCCCGGTGCTGGTCGCCACAATCAGCGTCGATTCGGCCAGACCATAGCAGGGACTCAGCGCGGCGGGACTGAAGCCGCAGGGGGCGAAAGCCTCCACAAAACGCCGTAGCGTCTGTGGATGAATCGGTTCCGCGCCATTGCACGCGCTGCTCCAGCAGCTCAAATCCAGGCTGGCGCGCTGCTCAGGCGTCGTTTTGCGCACGCAGAGATCAAAAGAAAAATTAGGGCCGACGCTGATCGTCCCGCGCATACGTGAAATGGCCTGTAGCCAGCGGAAAGGCCGCTGCAAAAAAGCCACCGGCGACATCAGCGTTGAGCCACAGCCCGCATAGACGGGCAGCAAAATGCCACTCACCAGTCCCATATCATGATAGGGAGGCGCCCAGCACACCATATGATTTTGCTCTGGCAGCATACAGTAGCGAAACATCATATCCAGATTGCTCAGCGCATTCTCGTGGGTAATCATCACCCCCTTGGGAGTCGTGATCGAACCAGAAGTATATTGCAAATACGCCAGCGCCTCGCCGTCCTGGTTCATGTCTTGCCAGGTACTCGCCCACTCCAGGGGAATCATATCCGTGGCAATCAGCTCCCCGCGCCGCAACGCAGGCACCAGCTCAAATGAGCGCTGCAGATCAGCCAGCATCGTACTGGTCGTCAGCAGATGAGTTGACTCCGTATCCGTGACAATCGCCTCAATCCGTGAGAGCAGGCGGGCCGAACGCGGGGCGTAGGCCGGAACGGCGATGGCTCCGGCGAAAAGACAGCCAAAAAAGGCGGTCACATACTCCAGACCAGGATGATGCAAGAGCAGCACCGGTTTTCCGCTTGCTCCCTTGTGCTGCAAAAAGGCTCCAATGGCCTGCGCCTTGCGCAACACCTCTGCATAGGTGAGCTGGCCATCGATCTTCTCTCCCTGGTAGAGAAACGTAAAGGCCAGGCGATCTGGATGCTCTTGCGCCCTGGTTTGAATGAGATTCACCAGATTAGTCGTGCCGGCTACAGGTATGGCGAGATGGTTGTTCATTGACTCAGCTCCAGATATACGGGTATCTACGCTATCCCGGTAATGTCTCATCGATTTCTCGGAAAGACTTCCTTCACAGCAAGGATACGCCGGGTGGCATGGCTTGTCGTGCCCTGACCAGCGTATTTTTTGTACCCGTCCGAGGGCAGCGTACCATCCGTGGCCAGAGGACGCCATCTGCTGTGCTACGCTCTGGATGGGCATGTGTTATCCTTCGTAAACGTAGTATAACTATCGGCAGCATATACTAAACTTCGTATAGCGTCTATAATACTGTAAAAAGCTTCCACAGCGGTTGACAAACTACGGCAAGGACTGTATAACTTAAACGTATCTACAAAGTGGATTGCCAGACGTTCTATTG
The DNA here is from genome assembly GCA_035546055.1 of Ktedonobacteraceae bacterium. Taxonomy (GTDB): domain Bacteria; phylum Chloroflexota; class Ktedonobacteria; order Ktedonobacterales; family Ktedonobacteraceae; genus Paraktedonobacter. The sequence continues at coordinate 2,174 of DASZXF010000186.1, read as the reverse complement.
GCGATCCAACCTTTGCATAGTTGCTGGGGGGCGACTATGTTACCCAGACTCGCATCTTTGATACGTCCGGCATTGACGGACGTATGCTCTGTTTCTACACATTTACGCGGTATTTTGTAATTGGAGGTTGCACGCCATGTCCTCAGAACAACGTGCGGTGACAGGTGCATTTTCCCTGTATGGACACGATCCTCTCTCTTTGCCAGTTGAGGCCCACGAGGCCCAGCCGGCCCAACTGGAACATATCGTCAAAGATATGCAATTGATCGCTCACCTTCTCAATTTAGGGCAGAGACTCAGCAGCCAGATACAGGATGTCGGCGCGCGGCTGTGCGAGGAGATCGAACTGGCCTTGCAGGGGCGAGCCTGGCTGCACCTGGGACAGCAGAGGATGGGCAAAAAATGGGCCTTACCTCCCCAGACCTTCCTGACGTTGCCTGTGCGTTTTGGCAGCCTGGTCTATGGAACGCTCTGCGTGGCCGCTGATCCTGCCAACGCCGATCAGCCGGCGGTCTCGCCCCATATGAGCCAGTTGCTGGCCCAGGTCTGTGCCTGGTTGATTTATACGCTGGAGCAGAGCACCTTTATCCAGGGGCAATGTCAGAATCTGGATTATCAGGTTCATGGCACGCTCACCAGGCGCGAGCGTGAAGTGCTCTCCCTGATGTGTCGTGGCTATCGTCAGGAGGAGATTGCCGAGCAACTCTGTATTGCTCCGGCCACCGTTGGGAAGCATCGCCAGCATATTTACGAGCAACTTGGGGTGCATAATGAGCATGATGCCGTGCTGGCCGCCTACCATACCGGGCTATTTTCGCTCTTTGAGGAAGATCTTTTCTAAACAAAGTAAGACAATGGGAAAATAATCAATAAGATCATGGGGAATATGAACTACACACGAACCACGGGACAGAAGCCGCTGCCCCGTGGTTCGCCGTTTGCCCGCGCATGGCTTTGCGGCTGCGCGGACGGGCGCTGGTCTTACGCGGGGAGAGGGCTGCGCAGACTGTGATCAACTCATCACATGTCAATACCCTGCAACGGTCTGGAAAAACAGTTGACCGCAGCCGTTCGCCGCACGAGCAAGGAGACGCGTCCTGTCGACAGACAGGTGGAAATGCGCTAGAGTCCTGATTGGCGTTTCTCGTTCCTTTTTGCCACGCCGACCGCCCTGGTCATCCCGATGCTTTCAAAATAGGGCACCAGTTCAGGATCACACAGCATATCGATGGTATAAAAGCCGCGCAGTTTTTCCAGCAAACGCTGCACAAGTTGAGCGCCGATGCCCTGGTTCTGGTGCTCAGGCAGGACTTCGAGTAAGCTGATATAAGCCGTCAGTACATGGTCGGTAATGGCCGTAATAAAGCCAACCACCCTGTTATTTTCATCAAGTGCGAGAACGCAGTAGTCGCTTTTCCTGAGCACTTCATGATGCTTTTCAGGAGAGGGTTTCTGCGACCAGCCCACAAAGAAACCCTGGAGCTGATGAGGAAGGATTGAGACGGGTGAATCTATATAGCGATAGTGCATATGAACCATCCTTTGCGTACAATGTGGACGTATTTCGTATTGGACAGGCATGCCAGTTCTTTGTCTCTCCTACTATATCATATTCCTGCAGATAAAGATGCTGGCCTCGACGAGTGGTTAAAGCACGATCCTGAACTGGCTGCCATCCACAACCAGTCAGCTTAAACCTGTCCTGTCCATCCCCGGCGTCGGGCGTTTTGGCAGATGCTTGCGCCAATCAGGCTTCGCCAAAGATATCTGCCAGCACGCTGCTCATGGCATGCTGAATATGCTCGCCCAGATGGGCTGCCGCCTCGTCGACCTTGCCCGCCAGCAAGGCCTGCAAGATGCGCTCATGCTCATTCAGGGCCATCTCCATGCGCTGAGGATAACCAGTATCCTGCATTTGAAACATGGAGAGCTGACTGCGCAGCAGGGACAGACTGTGCAGCAGGCGCCCGTTGTGGGAGGCGCGCGCGATCAGGAGATGAAAACGCAGATCAATCTGCAGGAAGCGCAGAACAGGATGGGTGTCCAGGTCCGCGCGTACCGCGTACAAAGCGTCGAGCTGCGCCTTGAGATCCTGCGGATTGAGATGCGGCGCGGCCAGGCGAACCGCCAGCACTTCCAGCGCGCCGCGCAGTTCGTATATTTCGTGAATATCG
>DASZXF010000185.1:0-18579 GCA_035546055.1 Ktedonobacteraceae bacterium | reverse complement strand
CTTTCGCATTAGCCGACTGGAACCACTTGCCGCAGGTGATGCAGCGCATCTTCGTTTTGCTCATGCGCGGTCTCCCCTGGTAATTTGTAAAATTTCCTGATGCCTCTAATACATCAGGGACATTGCGTCGGAATGCACTTTCTAGTATAACACAGTCTTCAACCCATCACGTTAAACCACTCATAAAATTCACCAATTGCTTGAAATTATTCTCAAATGGTACTAGAGGCTCCCTCAAAGCTAAAATAAGGCTGAGATTATTCTGCGCAATCAAGATGAAATGTGTCGTTCAATTTTCAGTTGAATTGCAAATGGCTTGTGGTTTGAGCAGTTGTGTATCGCTACCCCAGGTAGCGGGCAAGTGGATTTTTGGTATAGTGGTCTATACGTCTTGACATCTTAACCAATAGTAGGTATGCTTACAAATAGTACATTTCTTTTACTCTCTGGTTGTTGTGTCGAGCATGTTCGGCACATCTGGTATGTTACAACTATTTTCGTGTATTTCAAGAGAGGGATCTTGCAATGAAGCGTTATACACGGTTGCCGGTCCTGGCCCTGCTTGGTTTGTTGAGTCTGCTCGGCCTTTGCGGGCAGAGCGCGGGTGTTGCCAGTGCCGCTACCACGCAGGCCAGTTTGCCGCAGGGGGCGGCTTCAACCCGGCAGGTAGTGGGGTACTTTACTCAATGGAGCATCTACTCTGGTTTTTTTGAAAAAAATCTGGTGACAAAGGGCACGGCTGCCCAGTTGACCACCCTCGATTATGCCTTCAGTAATATCAGCCCGGACCTCCAGTGCAGTCAGGGCGATGTGTGGGCCGATTATCAGCGCCCCTTTGCTGAAACTGAGAGTGTCAATGGCCAGGCTGATACCTGGAGCGAGAATCTCCGTGGCAACTTTAAACAGTTGCGTGAACTGAAACAACTCTATCCCAATCTGAAGATTTTGATCTCTATCGGCGGCTGGACCTGGTCGACGTATTTCTCGGCGGCGGCGGAGCCGGAGAATCGCGCGGCTTTTGTGCAGTCCTGCATCGATCAGTACATTAAGGGCAATCTGCCGCTGCTGGCTGGTGATGTAGCTGGTGGCCCTGGTTCTGCCGCGAATATCTTCGATGGCTTTGACATCGACTGGGAGTATCCCGACAATCCCGGCAACGGCAATGCCTATGGTCCACAGGATACGGCCAACTTCACCGGTCTGCTGGCCGAGTTCCGCCATCAGCTTGACGCGCTGGGTAAACAGACTGGCCGGCATTACCTGCTCTCGGCTGCTCTGCCCTCCGGCGTGGACAAGTACAGCAATATCCAGTTGAGGCAGATCGGGCGTTCCCTGGATTGGGGAGGCCTGATGACTTACGATATGCATGGCACCTGGGATGCGCAAGGCCCGACCGATTTCAATGCTCCGCTGTTCTGCGATCCGCGCGATCCGTCACCGGCGCCCGCCAGGACCTATTGTATTAATAGTTCGGTTCTGGGCTATCTGCGTGCTGGCTTCCCTGCGCATAAGCTGGTGCTGGGCATTCCGCTCTACGGCCATGGCTGGACCAATGTGCCCGATGTCAATCACGGCCTTTTCCAGAGTTCGCCCGCCATGCAGCCTTCTGCTCTGGGTGGCGGTACGGCCAACTATAACCAGTTAGTCACGCTGAACATGAAACGCTACTGGGATCCGCTGGCCCAGACGGCCTGGTATTACGATGGCACAAATTTCTGGAGCTATGACGATCCTGCTTCGATTGCCCTGAAGATGGTCTACGTCAAAGCGTTAGGACTCGGCGGCGCGATGGCCTGGTCGCTGGATGGCGATGACGCGTCAGGCACGCTGATCAGCTCGGTTTACCAGGGCTTGCAACACCACTAGACTTCTTCTGTCCCTTCTGGTTCGTGGTTTCCTGTCCGGCAAGGTCGCGAAGTTTCCTGTCAGGGTTTCTTCTGTGACCTTGCTTTTCTTTCCCGCTCTCTTGCGCTGTTTGCCTGTTGCCTCAAGCAAAAAATCAACCTTATGCAAGTTTGCTGCGTAATTTCTAATGAGGGCATAAAATAAAGTTGAGATATGTTCTCTAAAATAGAACAGTTTCTCTGCTGCACGCTAGAAAGGTTGGTTCTGCGATGCGACTCCCGTCCGCGAAGTTTCGTCGTCCATCGTTGAAGCAAGTCATCTTTGGTGGCGTGGGTGGTACTATCGGCGTTTTAAGTCTGCTTTGTGGTGCTGCAATTTATCTGGTCGATACCTTAACTCGTCCTAAGAAGCTTGCTCCTTTTGCTGATTACACCTTCACCCCATTTGAACTTGATTTGCCTGCTGAAACTGTCGAGTTTTCTCCGCGCCAGGGATCACACAAGGTCAGTGGCTGGTTTATCCCCTGTGAGGGCGCGACGACGACAATTCTGGTTTGTCCTGGCTATCGTTCCAGTAAGACGGATATGCTGGGCATTTCGCATTTTCTCTGGAAGGCCGGGCACAATGTGCTGGCCTTTGAGTATTACGGCCATGGTATGCAGGTTGGCACACCTGTTACGCTCGGGTATCGTGAAATGGAAGATTTCATGGGCGCGGTGGCCTATGCGCAGGTGCGCGCTCCCGGAACCCGTCTGGGCGTGGTGGCCTACTCGATGGGCGCGGCGGTTGCCATTATGTGTAGCGCGCGCACGCCTGAAGTTGAGGCGATTATTGCCGATAGTCCGTTTGCCACTCATACCAGCGTGGTGGACTACAATGTGCGCCGCGCGCTGCATATGCCCTCGGCTCCCTTTGCCTGGCTGGCGGACTACCTGCTCGGCTGGCGAGCTGGCTACCATTTTCGCCAGGTCGAGCCTCTGCGGGATATCGCGCAGATCGCTCCACGTCCTATTCTCTTAATTCATGGCGGTAAGGATACGGTGGTCGATCCTCACGATGCCCCCTTACTCTATGCCGCCGCTCAGGAGCCGAAGGAACTCTGGATGGTGCCTTCGGCGGACCACTGCGGAGCTTACTTCGCGGATCGCCCGCTCTATGTGAGCAAGGTGCTGACCTTCTTTGATGAGCATCTGCGCCAGCAGACCGGGCGCCCGCACCTGGTCGATGTTGACTCGTCGGAACGCGTCCAGGCTGCGGAGATGGAGGCTCTGGAGGCCGCAACGGCTTTTCTGGCCGATCAGGAGGCTGCGCAGAAGGAGCCGTTTTCCGAGGCCAGCTAGCGCTGTAGTAGCTACATGAGAACGTATCATGCCAGGACCGGGGCGGGCGTCTTGCCTGTTTCAGTCCTGGTAATCCAGGGTGATGACCATGCCATCTCTGGCGGCCCGCGTGTGGGGAAAGACACGGCGGGCTGCTTTTTCTGCCCCGCTGGCATCCATGATCTTCGGACTGAAGTGCGTCAGTACCAGTTGACGCGCGCCTGCTCTGAGCGCGATGCCGGCTGATTCCTCGGACAGCATATGGGCGTTGGCCCTGGCCAGGGGCAGATCCTCCGGGTCGTCGTACATGCTTTCGCAGATGAGCAGATCCACATCGCGCGCGAAGGCGCTCAATTGCTCGGTCGGGCGTGTATCGGTGATCATGGCCAGCGAGATGCCGCGCCGGGCCGCTCCCAACACCTGATCCGGCGTAAACGTTTGCCCGTTATGCTCAACCGTTTGCCCGTGCTGCAATTTTGACCAGAGCTGTACCGGGAGGCCCAGGGCTCTGGCCTGTTCGGGCAAAAAGACCGGCTTGCGCGCCAGGTCCAGGCGATAGGCCAGGCAGGGAATACCGTGGGAGGCCGGACAGCAGGAGCCGACCAGGCCGCCCGGCAGATCAAAGCTGCCGCTACCCTTCATTTCGTGGATAATGATCGGAAACGGCAGATCAGCCGCGACTCTGCGCAGCCCGTCCACTACATACGTCGTGCCAGCGGGTCCATAGATATCCAGTGGCTCTGTGCGCCCGGCGTGGGCGACCATGAAGAGGACACCGGGCAGACCCGCCACGTGGTCGGCGTGCATATGGGTCAGACAAATCGTTCCCAATTGGCGGAAGCCCCAGCCGATATTCTTCCAGGGAACCTGCGTTCCCTCCCCGCAATCAATCAGCGTCAGATGCGACCCACAACGAACCAGGGCACAGGAGAGCCAGCGTCCTGGCATGGGCATCATACCACCTGTGCCCAGCAGACAAACATCAATCATCGTAATCCTTTAAGCCGCCTTAAACATTGTGTTGATACGCCCATGCCAGGCTGACAATCAGCCCGGACATCACCAGGACGACCGTCAGCGCCATGCTGACGATGACAAACGGAATATCAGCACCCACCAGAAAGATCGCAAAAACGATCCAGAACGCCGCAAGCAGACCTGCCAGCCATTTCCAGAATTCGATTCGTCTTGGTTTCATCATCCCCTCCTGGTTACTAGCTGCCAACAATCCAATAATTCTAGTATAGCATTACCAGACCCGCGCCTCCGGCTCTGCTTTCTGGCATTATGGTCGAGCCTGCGGTATAATGGCCCGGTACATCCCTCCATCGGCTCATGAAACGATTGATCGGCTTGTTCGTATACTTTTACGCGTAGTCATGGCTGCTTTGTCAGGCAGAAAAAAGGTAAACATGCTCTCCATACGTGAACGATTACATCAGGTTCCCTGGGTGACGCTTTCTCATGCTTATGGGGTGGAGAAGCGCGACGGCTGCGGGTCGGGCGCGGGTTATTAGCACTATCTGAAACCGGAGGAGAAAAATATGCCCCTGACTGTCATAGATCGTTTTCACTCGGGGCGCAGGACCGCTTTGCAGGCTGCGGTCGATGCTGGACGGGTGCGCCAGATCGATGAGATGGCGCTGCTGGAGCCTGAGCAGATGTTGCCGTTGGCGCGCTTTAGCCTGCAATTGCTGGTCGCCGGAGGCATCTTTTTCATTGTGCTCAATCTGGGCGCGTATATCTGGCGCACCGGCCAGCATGGCGCTTCGCTGAACTTCTGGCTGGTGGTGGTCTGGCTGGGGTTGAATATCCTGGGCTATCTTCTGATCTTGCCTTTCCATGAATTGTTGCATGGAGTGACGATTGCCCTGCTGGGAGGTCGTCCGCATTATGGCGCGAAATTGCCCTTTGCCCTCTATTGCGGGGCAAAGAATCAGATGTTTTCGCGCGGCGCGTATCAGATGATCGCCCTCGCGCCCTTTGTGGTCATTAGCCTGGCCGGAATTGTCCTGACTCTGCTGGCACCGACAATTTCACCATACCTGCTCTTCGCACTGGTGGGCAATGCCTCCGGGGCGGCTGGCGATCTCTGGATGTTTCAGCGCCTGCGCGCGCTGCCCGCCGCTGCGCTGGTGGAGGACGTGGAGACTGGCTATCGCGCCTGGGAGGTGGTGCCTCTTGCCGATGATGGTACAATTGATCCCACGTAACATGCCAGAAATGCTGAGGATATGCTTCGCTTATGCCTGAATTACCAGAAGTTGAGTTTACCGCGCGCCAGTTGCGTGCGTCAGTGCTCGGTGCGACGATACATGAGGTCCATGTGTTCTGGGAGCGCACGGTGGGGACGCCAGATCTCGCTGTTTTTCGTTCGCTCCTGTCCGGCCAGCGCATTCTCCAGGTGCGGCGGCGCGGCAAATACCTGCTGTTAGACCTGGGACGCGCCGGGACGCCTGAATTGCTGATGACCATTCACCGGCGCATGACCGGCAATCTCTACCTGCTGCCGCCCGGCTGGGAGATCGACACCAGCGCGCGCGAGCAGAATCCTCTCGCCTGGAAGACCAGGGGACCAGAGTTTATCCATCAAGCAGCGGAGGCCGCTCAGGAGATCTCCACGCTGGTGCCAGAGGAAGAAGCGGTTTTCTATGATCCCACGGACCTCTCTCACTGCCGGGTTTGCTTTGACCTGGCCGATGGCCGGCGTTTGCTCTACAACGACGCGCGCAAGTTTGGCCGCATCGAACTCTGGCCGGCTGAGCGCGAGGAGGAGGCGCTGGCTGGCCTGGGACCGGAGCCGCTGAGTGCGGCCTTTACCGCCGAGGTGCTGGCCAGCCATCTCGCCGGGCGCAGAGGACCGATCAAGGCCGTCCTGCTGGCCCAGGAAACCGTGGCGGGCCTGGGCAATATCTACGCCGACGAAGCGCTGTTCTTCGCCCGCATTCATCCGCTGCGCCCGGCCAGTTCGCTGAGCGAGACAGAACTGCGCGACCTGCACGCCGGCATCGTCGAGGTACTGACCAGAGGCATCGATTACGGCGGCACGACGTTCAGTGGCTATCGCGGCCTGCGCGGCGAAGTGGGCGAAAATTATGAGCATCTCAAAGCCTACTTCAAGGCCGGCGATACCAAGCACTGCGAGCGCTGTGGCGCGCAAATTGTCAGCCTGGTCATCGCCCAGCGTACTGCCCATTTTTGCCCGGACTGCCAGCAGCCTACATCGGAGTAAAGAACGCCTGACAACTCACCGAACCGCCTGAAAGGCCTGCGAAGGTAACATCAACCGTCGCGGGCACTTTCGCCGGCTGCCGACCATTGAGCGCTACTTTAAAGGTCACATAGCCGCCCTGGTCACTGGTCGCCTGGTCCAGCGTGGCATCTCCGCTGCTGAAATGAACGACGGCTGTCGCGGCCTTACCCTGAACTCCCTGAAGCTTCTGGGTCAGGCGCGCGTAAATAGTAATCGTCTCCCCCGGATTGGGCGCGTTGTTTGAGGCCCAGGCGCCGCAACGGTAAGGTGGCACCGTCGGTATCGGGGACATCTGTTGTTGGAAACCCGGCGGTATCGTCACCGTTGGTTGTGGTTGCGTGGCGCCCAGGCTACCAGCTGAGGCCTGCCCACACGCACTTAACGCTACAAGCGCCAGGATGGCCAGCAATCCGTACAGGGCCGCCCGCGCATTTATATTGATCGTTTTCATTCTGTGCATCTACTGTTATATCTAAGAGTACTAGACGCCTCAACAGGCCTGTTAAGCGGGCCGAGGCGTTTTGAACGTGAAAGAAGCAAAGAATATTTGGAGTCTCCAGTAAATTATATCATAGGAAACCATACTTGCGGCGTTTCCCTGATCAAGCGACAGAAGACCGATGGTTGCTTGTCCATTGATCTGAACTATGCTAGACTGGAACTCGTAAAAAATCGCGACTACGACAAAAGTCCTCCTTTTCGTTTCTGACCGTGGGCGGATATATCTGGCCACATGGCGGAGAGAAGGGGGGTCTTTCCCCTCTAGCAAGGATCGGATTTCTGGTGAATCACGACGCACAAGATCAGTTAGAATGGCTGAGTCAGGTACTCAGTCAGGATGCATTTACCCATAGTCAGGTCAGCCGTTCGACGGAGGCTGTTCAAGAGGGAACGGCTTCTGGTGAGCCTGAAACCGCCGCCCGGATTGAGATTCGCCCCGATCCCGCACGCGAGCGGCGCAAGGGAGTCCCGGAGGTGATTTTTGGTGAAACAAAAACCACCGCGCAGGTACTCTCGATGGCCCATAGTCTCCTGGATGGCACAGGACGCGCGCTCGTCAGTCGGGTGCGCCCGGAGACGCTGGCAGCCTTGCGCCGGGAGTTTCAAGGCCATACGCTGCGTGTACGCGAGGCTGCGCACGCGCTGGCAATCTATCAACCCGGCTACGAACTCGCCAGAACGGGCGGGAAGGTCGGCGTCCTCAGCGCCGGCACCTCCGATGTTCCGGTGGCCGAGGAGGCTGCTCTCATGGCCGAGGAAATGGGTTGCGAAGTTACCTGTATCTATGATGTGGGTGTAGCTGGTCTGCATCGTCTATTAGAGCCGTTGCGCGCGCTCCTCGCCAGTGGAGTAGACGTGCTGATTGTCGCGGCTGGGATGGACGGAGCTTTGCCGTCAGTGGTGGCAGGACTGGTGCCGGTGCCGGTGATAGGTCTGCCGACCTCCGTTGGCTACGGTGTGGGTGGGCGTGGCGTGGCCGCGCTTCTCTCCATGCTCCAGACTTGCGCTCCGGGCCTGACCGTCGTGAATATTGACAATGGCATCGGCGCGGGCAGTACGGCTGCTCTGATTGCCAATCGGGTCGCGCGAGCTGCGGAACATCGGTTGCCATAGAAAATCAATGAGGATGGCTTGAGGTTGGGAATGTCTCTCCGCTTGATGGTTGTCGGGTTTAAGTGGTTGTATGAAGTTACAGAAGGACGGGACTTTCAATGGCAAATAATAAACGTGGACCGGAGCCGGGATCTCAGAAGGCAAAACGTGGAGGACAGGCAGTACGCGAGAAGTATGGGCCGGAGTTTTACTCCAAAATTGGCAAGAAGGGCGGGCAGACTGTCAAGGAGAAGCGTGGTCCACAATTTTATGCCGAAATTGGCAAGAAGGGTGGAGAGTCAACCAAGCGTCAGCAGGGATCTGAATTCTATTCCAGAATTGGCAAAAAAGGCGGAGAGCGCGGGCGCTCCAGTTCTTCGGAGGGGGAAAACGCCGCAGCGGACAGCGCCGCAGCAGACAACGCCGCAGAGGAATAGAACCGCTTGCGAATGAGCAGGAAAAACGCGGAGGGTGTACAGCTGAACTGTACACCCTCCGTTGATTATTCATTGCGGCGCAGAAAGGGCGGCATCTCAATCTCAGCGGCTTCCTCGCCGGAGATACCCGCTCGCCGGGCCTCCTGGCGGCGTCCCATGCTGCGCAGACCGCGCAGATCATCCAGGCTGCGCTGCTGGCGGCCTGGTGGCCTGACCGTCTTTTCGCCGTACCTGGCCGCTTGCGCGGGACGCTCACCCGTCTGCTCTGGCGCCGGAGGTACAGCGCGTGCGGGAGCCGGCGGCACATAGCTGGCGGCGCGCGGAGGGGTCGGCGGCACGTTTGCCATACTGCGCGGGGGCGCGGGCGGCATGGCATTACGCGGTTGCGTCTGGTACTGCCGGGGATACGCAGCTGTATGGTTCGTGCTTCCCATCGCATAGCCATTGCCAGCGGCGGGCTGCTGCTCCATATGCAGAGCCGGAATGGACGATGTATGCGCCTCCGGCATCCCGGCTGCGATCAGGGTCACGCGAATCGTGTCATGCAGCGAAGGATCGATCACCGCGCCAAAGGTAATATCCGCCGTGTCATGGATCGCGCTGCCGATCTGTTCGGCCACTTCGTTGACCTCGAACAGCGTCATATCCTCGCCGCCGCTGATATTGAAGAGAACGCGCTGCGCTCCGCGAATCGACACATTCAGAAAGCCACCCGCGATAGCCTCTTCAGCCGCGCGCGCCGCGCGATTGCGTCCCTGGCCCTGGCCGATGCTCATCAAGGCCGTGCCGGCCTCGCGCAGCACGCTGCGCACATCGGCGAAATCGACGTTGACCAGGCCCGGTACATTGATAACCTCGGCAATGCCCTGCACGCCCTGGCGCAGCACATCGTCGGCCACCTTGAACGACTCCGAGAGCGTGCGGTCGCGTCCAATCAGCGAGAGCAGGCGATCATTGGGCACCGTAATGATGGCGTCCACTTCCGCGCAGAGAGCTGCCAGACCTTCTTCAGCGGCGCGGCGGCGGCGCGATCCCTCAAAGCCAAAGGGCAGGGTGACAATGCCCACAGCCAGCGCGCCCATCTTTTTGGCGATAGAGGCCACAATAGGAGCCCCGCCTGTACCGGTGCCTCCGCCCATGCCGGCGGCGATAAAGACCAGATCGGCTTCGCCCAGGGCCGCACGAATTTCAGCCGCGCTCTCCGTTGCCGCTCGCGCGCCTACCGAAGCATTGCCGCCCGCGCCCAGCCCTTTCGTGTAGCGCTGGCCCAGGCAGATCTTATCAGGAGCCTCGCAGAGCGCCAGAACCTGCGCATCGGTGTTCATGGCAACAAAACGCACGCCGCGCACGTGCGTGTCAATCATGCGATTGACCGCATTCATGCCGGCTCCGCCAACACCCACAACCACAATGTCAACCTGGCTTTCGGTTTCCTCGAACTCCTGGTAGGACATCTGGGTCGCTATCGTGTTTTCGTCAGTGTCACGCTGCTCCCACTCCCAGTCGCTTCCTTCGCGTCTCTCCTGCCATCTCATATCTTCCACCTCCACCTCATGCCTCAGAACGGCCCACTGGTCATCTTGCTCAGCGTACACATCCGGTTTGGGGCGAGCCATCCCTGGCCACTGCTTTGGGGTTGGCTCGCGTCTGTTTGCGTCGTCATGATATTTCGATTGCATGTTTCTATCGCCCTCTCGCGAAAATCTCCGCTGCAACCTCTACGGCAAAACGCGTGTTTTAGCCTCGGATGGCATCATATGCGCATTGTAACAAAGGTGTCAAGTGAGTTCCCCGCATGGCAAAATTACTCAAGATATGTGAGACTGTTCATCTGTGCTTGCCTGTTCAGCCTCTTCAGCACGGTTATCTTCTGGTAGCGGGCAAAAAAGAGCATAAACGGGCTTAAAAATTCCTGTCTCTTTATTAATAACGGATTGGTTATGTTAAATGATGCGCCATAGCCAGTGATTTTCGACCTGTTACGCATTTTTTGCGTTTTGGCCAGAAAAAAGATCCGGGCAGCAAGCTTGAAGAACGTGCCTGCTCCCCGGATCTCGTTACCGGGCGAACGCCCTGCGTCGAGGCGTGTGCGGAAAAGCATTCTACCCTACGCCGAGGTTTTCCCGGCTTTGGCGGCCTTCTTTTCGCGGGCCGCTTCCTTCTTTTGCTTGTTGGATTTCGGGGCCGCTTTTTGCTCTTTCTTTTGTTTCTGCTCTTTATTCGCCATGGAATAGTCCCTCCCTTTTAAATGATGTAAGAACAGTTGTTGCCAGGGGATAACGTTGCATCCCTGGCGTTGGGCATTCCTTGAACCTGCCTGGCTTCCCTCCGCACCATCCTGCGAGCGTGTCAGGCAGTTCAGGATTGTGTCGCGGGCATTCCACTGTGAGGATAGGCATGGCTGGTGGATGCCGCAACTATCCCTATTGTATCAGATCTGAGCCAGAAATGCAGAGTCAACCACGGCAGCCGGAGGGGCAGACAAAGCCGCCTGTTCTCGTCCTGTGAGCACGCTGGATGATGGCTTTTATGAGCGCTTTTTGCGACTATCGCCGCGACCAGCAACGATAGCCGCAAAAGGCACTCATAAAAACCAGAAGCAGCCCGTTTGCTGGCTGCAAGAAGATATATGGGGCATCTGCCAGAAAGGTAGCAGTGAGGCAGGCGCTCGTTCAGGCTGATTCTACCGCGTTGCCCTGCCCGTACCATCCAAGTTGCTGTTCTTCGTAGGTTGCCAGGGCGTGAGTGATCATGCGGATAACATTGCCGATGTCCATGGGCTTGCGCAGCTGGTAGATGCCTCGCTTTTGCAGTTCCTCGGTGGGCAGAGTGGCGCTCATCATAATGGCGGGTACGCCCCTGGACTCGTCCATGGTTTGCAGGCGGTCAAAAACCTCAACGCCATTCATGCCTGGCAGGCGGTAGTCCAGCAGAAAGAGGCGCGGACGTAACTGCCTGGCAGCCTCTAGCGCGTGTGGACCGTTGGAGACGACTGCTGAGGTATATGGAGTTTCCTCTTCGATCAATTGTTGGAGAAACTCGCCGATGGCCGCATCATCTTCCACGATAAGAATAGTGGCGCTGTGCTGTAAACGCCCGGCTGCGGGCGGAATGACGCTCTGAGGCATGAATTGCTCCTTTCGGCAGAATCAAAACAAAAGAACATAATGGCCAGATGATAAAGATACATTCTACCTAGTGTAACGGTTCGTTAGGGGAATTGGTGACATTTGTTATACTAAATTCTAACGTTTGTGGAACATCTGCTGGGTTTTTCAGTCTTCGTCCTCTGCTTACCGTAAAGGCAACGCACACAGCTCCCACCTACTTTTTAACAAAAAAGAAAGAAGAAAAGCTGACGAATGCCCTGCATCAGTTCATACCAATGCAGGGCATTCGTTAGCTTCTCTTCTCTCTTCTTTTATTTCACCGCTTTTTCCCTGATGTGCAATTCCTTGAGCCACTCAGGGGGAATGTCTTTGGCGCAAATTGCTCCGCTGACCGGGTTATCCAGATCCCAGAGGAAGAGGGCTGTGGTGACAACCAGGAAGCCGACGCCAAACTGAATTTCGACGGTGACAATCGGACTGTCCAGGTGGAAAATATAGAACGAAAGAATGGCCAGCAGCGAGATCAGCAAATAGAGGATACGGATGCTGAGGGCGATCTGCTTGGGCGCCTCCATCAAAAAGGTCTCTTTGTCGCCTTTGTGAATGGCTTCCTCCACTTTTTTCAGTTCATCATCTGCCCTGGCCAGGAACCAGGCGGAGAAGAAGACCCATCCAACGAAGAGATTGATGGCGTAGGTGCTGACCGCTACCTCATCCCCTTTGCCGCTTTCCGTGAGCGGATTCATGACGTAGATAAAAAGCAGGGTATTGACAACGCCTGCGGCGATACCTATCAGCAGAATGATAACCATCCCGCGCCAGGTTTCTTTTAATCTCATGCTCAGAACCTCCCTGTTGAATAACATAAACTCTAGCTTGCCTCAGTATAATTACGTGGGCCTGGTCCAGCAATAGGTAATTCTGAGGTGGTGCGCGGCGCCAGGGCAGGGCTTTCTCATATATCGCTTTTTCCTCTCCTGATGATTTTACTTCTGTCGCTCTCCATGCCTTCCCCACCCCAAAATAAGAATGATGCAGGGCCAGCCGGGCGCAGCCCGGCTGGCCCTGCATCATTCTTCAAACTTGCGCCGCCGCAGGCGGCGCGAGGCAGCAGAGGCACAACGGGAAAACGAAAAAGCTCTGAGGTAGAGGGCCATCAGGCGGACGGCTTCCCGGATGGCGTGTTATAATGCGGGGAGAGAAGTTCATTTAGAAACCTCAAAAACTTCTGGTTATCCCAAGGAAAAGAGGTCGTTTTCTCATGTCTTTAACATTTGGCGTATCCCTGCCCCAGGGCTGGACCATGGATCTGGCGCAGATCAAAGATCACGTCGAGGCATACGAAGCCATGACGAGTGTCGCGCAAACGGCTGACGAAGCCGGTTTCGCCTCGGTCTGGCTGGTCGATCACTTTCACACCATTCCTCAGCCTTCCCAGGAGGTCACCTTTGAAGCCTGGGTCACAACCGCCGCTCTGGCCCGCGATACCAAACGTGTACGCGTTGGCCAGCTCGTTACCTGTAACAGCTATCGCAATCCCGCCCTGCTCGCCAAAATGGCCAGCACCGTAGACGTGCTCAGTCACGGACGGCTCAACTTTGGCATCGGGGCCGGCTGGTACGAGCACGAATACCGGGCTTACGGCTATGAGTATCCCGACGCGCCGGAGCGTTTGCGCCAGTTGCGCGAAGCCGTTCAGGTCATTCGGGCCATGTGGACCCAGGAAGAAGCAGTCTTTGAAGGCAAGTATTATCAGGTGCGTGGCGCCATTAACCAGCCGAAAGGCGTCCAGAAACCGCATATTCCCCTGCTGATCGGTGGCGGCGGCGAGCAGGTTACGCTCAAGCTGGTCGCGCAATATGGGGATGCCTGCAATGTCAGTGGCTCGCTGGAAACCATTCAACACAAGTTCGCCGTCCTGAAAAAGCACTGCGAGACTGTAGGGCGCGATTATGAGAGCATTCATCGCACCTCGACCACTTTTTGCGCGATAGGCGCGACGGACGAGGAGGCCAGGGCCAAAGTGCCGCCTGCCCTGCTGGCCCGCTTCGGGGACCGCGCGAGCAGCGCGCTGGTTGGCAGCCCGGACACCATTCGCCAGCGTCTGGCGGATTTCGAGGCCGTGGGTGTCCAGGAACTCATTATCGCCTTCCCCGACGCCGTAAAGCTCGAATCGCTGCGCGCGTTTGCTCACGAATTTATCGACGCATGAGCTTTCCTCAGCAATAGCAGAGAAGAGGCCGGGTTATTCAGCCAGTATAGCCCGGCCTTTTTTGTCGCCTGGCGGGCGCGGGTGATGCACCGTCCCCGGTGGAGCGAAACGCGAGAAAAAGTTGCGGCGTGGTAGGTATGGGCGGCGCGTAGCACGCGCGTTCCGATGAAAATATGGCATACTATCTCTGGCATTAAACAGCGTGTGAGGAAATTTTACCGGCTCAGGGTTACAGGTGCATCTGTTGCTACACATGCAGAATGGTTCGGTCCCCATCATCAAGGCCGCTTGAGCAGCGCCTGGCCTGCACACATTTAATAAGCGCGACAAAGGAAAATAGTACATGGATGTTAATTCGACAGGCAAAAAGCCATCTGGTTTCAAAAAATGGCTGGCGGCGCTCCTCAAGGGTACCAGGCCGCTCCAGGATCTCTTCAATAAATTTAACAACGACTGGGATATGAACGCGGCTTCCGGCCTGGCGTATAACCTGATGACCGCTATGGTACCGATGATCATCGCCATCATCGCCGTCTTCGGTCTGACCGTGGGCAACCTGGACGAGCACGCCACCGCAGAACTGATTACACGTATTCAGCAACTCTTCCCTGCTACTCTGCACACTACCGATATTGTGAGCATCGCCTTGAGATCGCTCAGCCAGCGGGCCGGATTTTTGAGTATTCTGGCTGTGCTGGCCGCGATCTTCGGCGGCTCGCGCCTGTTTGTCTCCATCGAAGGCTATTTTGACATCATTTACCGCACCGCGCCGCGCAACAGTATCGCGCAGAATATCATGGCCATTATGATGATGCTGGCCTTTCTCATCCTGATTCCCCTGATGATTTTTGCCTCATCCGCGCCCGCGCTGCTTCAATCCCTGGCCGCCATCCCGATCATCAACCAGATTCCCGGTGTGGTGCAGTTGACCAGCAACGCCTTTGTCCTGGGCCTGGTCGGCATCGGGAGTGGTCTGGTGATCGGCTGGGTACTCTTTATCACCATCTATATAGTCGTGCCGAACCAGCGTCTCTGCTTTCGTCATAGCTGGCGCGGCGCGGTCGTCGCCGCCATCGGCCTGGAACTCTTCCTGGCTCTCTTCCCGTTCTATACCACGCACTTCATGGGCAGTTACACCGGTACGGCTGGCTTTATTCTGATCCTGCTGGTGTTTTTCTACTACTTTGCGGTCATCCTCCTCTTCGGCGCAGAAATCAATGCTTACTTTGCCCTCGGCGTGCCTCCGTTGCCCGACAATATCGCCGTCGTCCTGCGTGACGCCACCCGGCCAGAGCCGAAAGCCGTCAGCCAGGCGGCGGAGCCGGCAGAGGTAAAGCCTGCGCCAGTATCAGAGACCGCCAGCCACAAGGCCGAACCAGCGGAAGCCAGGAGCGCGGTTGAGCGCGAACTGTAGACAGGCTTTGTCGCGCCTCATTACCATGCGACGGAGAGAACCGGCGATCAGCATTTCAGCCGGGTTCTCTCCGCGCAGATGGTCAGCGTACCTCTACATTAGCTGGCTGCTTTGCAGTCGTAAAGCTGCGCATTGCCGCCAAAGCCGCCGGCGCCGGACCCGTTGCCGCCTGAGCCAGACTGCCACGCGCTTGAAGAGACAGCCGTGCAGTTCTGCGTGACCCAGGAGGTCAGCGAACCCTGACCGCCGCCTACCGTGCCAGCGTTTCCATTCATGCCGCTGGCGCCGGGAGTGCTGGTAGCAGAGGGCGTACCGGGCGTCGTCGCGCTGTTGCTCTGGAGGTTACCGCCGCCCATGCCGCCGAGCAGGAAGAAGCGCACCGTGCCCTGTTTAACCAGCGCGGCAAGCTCGTCAGTCGTCAGGATAGGATCGCTGCCGGAGAAGCCGCCCAGCGCCATAACTGGCTGGTTGGTCGCCAGGATCAGCGAATCGGCCTCATTGGAACTGCCCACGGCCACCAGATACTTCGCGCCTCCCCGGTTGGCTTCCAGGTAATTGACCAGGGCGCTATTGACGTTCACACCGCCGTTCCCGGCTGGTGCGCTGCCTATGGCGCCGCCGCCGCCCATGCCGGACTGTGTGGGGCCAGCCGTGGGCAGATTGGCGGCGATGTTGTCCAGGCCCGGTATCGCCGACCAGACCGCCGAAGTGATCAGCAGGCCGGCCAGGGCCAGTCCAGATGCTGGCAACAGCAGAGGCCGGAGATTGCGCAGAAGCGGAAGCAGACGGGCCACGCACAGACTCACCACCGCCAGGACGCAGGTAATCGCGATAACCGGAACCAGCCACGTCCCCCAGGCGGGATTGCTGGTGATAATGTGAATCTGCTCCAGCGCGGTCAGCGCCAGTGCCAGAGGCAGCAGCCAGCCACGCCAGCCGGGACGCCGGTAATCCTGCCACATCACCACCACGCCAATGCCGAAGAGAGCGCAGATGGCGGGCGCCAGCGTCGCAAGGTAATACTGGTGGAAAAAGCTGGCCACGCTAAAGAAGATCGCCACCGTCAGCAACCAGGCACCCCACACGATCAGCCCCTGCTGGCGCAGATCCTCACGCAGACGCGGGCGGCGCTGCCAGGTGCGTTTAAGCCATCTCCCCGGCGTCATCGGCTGCGTTTCCTCGGCAGAAGACGCCGGACTCCACTGCCAGGCTACCGCCAGCATACTCAGCAGCGCCATCGGCAAGAGCCAGACAATCTGTCCGCCGAGCGGCTCATTGAAGAGGCGCAGCAGGCCTGGATTGCCTGTATTAAACATGCCTCCGCCATTGCCACCATTGCCGCCGCCGGGAAAGCCCTGCCCGTTGCCACCCCCGAAACCCGGAAATCCGCCATTGCCCCGCTCCAGACCCTGTGGAGGTCCGCCATTGCCCGCGCCAGGAAAACCCTGTCCAGGCTGGCCAGCATTGGCACCGCCTTGCCGGGTTCCATTCTGGACGCCGTTGGCGCCAGGATTATTTCCCGCGCCATTATTGCGATTTCCGCCGCCCGGACCGCCAAAAGCGCCCAGCAGACGCTGCACACCGTTATAACCAATGGCCAGGCTGAGTTCCGAGTTATCCTGAGTTGAACCAACATAGGGCCGCTGAGAAGCAGGGGTCAGGTCGACCGCCACGGCCCAGGAGAGCGAAATCACCAGCATCAGGAGCAGGGCCAGCGCCAGGTGTCCGATGCGCACCAGCAGACGTTCAGGCGCGGCCAGCAGATAGAGCAGACCAAAGGCCGGCACTACCAGGTAGGCCTCCATCATCTTGATATTAAAGCCCAGACCCACAAACACCGCGCAGAGCAGAAGCCAGCGCAATTTGCCCGTCTCAGCCGCGCGTATCACTGCCCAGGCGCCCAGCAGGAGCACCAGCACCAGTGTGCTATCAATCGTGTTGTTGCGGTTTGTTACCACGCTGATCGGGCTGATGGCCAGCGCCAGAGCTGCCAGCAGACCCGCCGTCACGCCGAAATGGCGTTTAATCAACAGATAGAGCACCAGCACCGCCAGCACCCCGGCCAGTGCCTGGGGCAACAGAATGCTGAACGGCGAAAAGCCCAGGATTTTCGCGCTGGCCTCCTGGAGCCAGAAGCCCAGTGGCGGCTTATCAATGGTCACAAACCCGCCAGGATCAAACGAGACAAAGAAGAAATTGTGCCAGCTATCGAGCATACTTCTGATGCCGGCAGCATAATAGGCGTTCGCGTAGCCATTCTGGCCGAGTTGATAAAAATTCATGAAGACGGAGATCAGCAGAAGCGCCGCGAGCGCGAGGCGCCGCCAGAGCGGCGGCCAGCTCCCCTTCAGCGTGGATGCGCCCTGGTCCGGCTGCTTTTCCCCTGAAAGCGCGGGTGCAACTAGCATTATAAAGACATCCTTTCCGAAATGAAACATTCATCGTTCAATGGATTTGAGTATGCTGGCTTGCCGACTGGCAGCCCTGGCCGCGCGCCTCCAGCGCAGCGTACAGATGAAGAGATCGCGTAACGCGCGGGCAATCACGCGGGGATGTGCACCCGTCGCGCGTCCGCCCATGCGTGGAAAGTGCGGGACACCGACCTCCCGCTGTGAAAAGTGTCCCTGCTTGAGTCTGTAAAGCAACTCGGCATTGATCATCGCCCCTCGCGTTTCCAGTGGATGCTCATGCAGGAAACTGGTGTGGAAGAGTTTAAACGCGCAATCCAGGTCGCGCGCCCTCACGCCGAGCGCCAGGCGCACCAGCACCATCCAGCCCCGGGCATTGAACTTGCGCATCCAGGAATCCTGTCGGTTAATGCGGTAGCCAAGCACGGCGTCATAAGTTTCGATGAACGGAAAAAACGAACGCAGGGCGCGGATATCGAACTGTCCATCGCTATCCATGAAAAAGGTCAGCTCCTTCGTCGCCGCCGCAAAGCCGCTGACCAGGGCTGCGCCATAGCCCTGATTGGTCGGATGGTCGATCAGGCGGATTTGCGCATGGCGTGCGGCCAGGTGAGCGACAATAGCGCCTGTGCGATCAGTGCTGCCATCGTTGACGACCAGAATCTCCGTTTCGATATGCCATGAAGTCAGCACATCGAGGACCGTCACGATAGTGCTGGCGATAATCTCCTCCTCGTTATAGGCAGGCAGAACTACCGAGAGGCTATGGCGCCCGCGCAGGCTGCCGCCCTGGGCGTAATCGACAAGCTGCGCCGGGCTGCCCTGGCGCGTGGTTGCCGGCGAACTGGCGTCTTCCTGTTCGGCGCCATTGCTTATCCCGGCGCTGGCCGGAAGGTGCGCGGACTCATGCTGGACCTTGCTGGCAAAGACCCACAGGCGCATACCCAGGTACGAAATCAACATGCTCACCGAAATAGCCAGCAATTTC
>DASZXF010000184.1:0-2313 GCA_035546055.1 Ktedonobacteraceae bacterium | reverse complement strand
ATCTCTGGCGCCCGCCTCTACGGGCAGATCGATGGCATACAGCAGATGCGCGCCATTGCCGCTGTCGGCCTCAACCGGATCTGGCCAGCCCTCCTCGTGCAGCGTATCTCGGATAGTACGCGCATGATGTAAGGCGGCCTGATGCTCTGCCTCGCTGGAAGAGATGCCAGCAGGCCGATCCGGGTCCAGATCAATGAGCAGCCAGCGCAGACGAATGATGTGCTGGTCACTGGTGGCAGCGGCCTGGCGCATCTCCTCTACGGTGCGCAGGCGATTATGCGCACGGGCCAGCAGGACCGGATTGCAGGGTTGCAGGGTCAGGTAAATGCCTTTGGCCCCACGCAGACCGGCGAGCGCTTTAATTAGCGGGTCAGCGGTATTGAAGTAGCCGCTGGCCTGGTAAGGATAGCGCGCCGAGGCTGCTGTTTTTGCTCCCAGGATACGCAACTCCATCACCTGCTCTGGCATGGTGAGCACCTGGAGGGCGCGGCGGACCTCGGCAGCATCGACCAGGGCCGGGGCCGGCTGTGATGACTCATCAGATAGTGAATGCAACATAACAGATCCTCTCGTGTTCAAACAGCCGTCGTGAGAACGGAATATGGACGCTCATGCCCCGCAGCCTCGCTACGGGGCGGCATGTCAGAGATGAGTTGCTCATTCTGGCATGCGTATGACAGGGCTACGGAAGGTCATTCCAGTCCAAAAAGGGATCGAAATCATCTGACTCAAATGGTTCCGTTGCATGTTCAGCCTTGGGAGCCAGCACAACTGGCGGGCGCACATCGGTGATCGCTTGTGCGAATGCCTGGAGCACAGCCAATTGCCCACGAGCCCGATCAAGGCTGGTCTGATGTGGATGGTTGGGTAACGGTGAACCAATGCGGGTGCAGAGCTCCGCCAGTTTGAGGGAGTATTCGCGATGGTAGTAGCGCGTGGCATGCCGCTGTAAACAATCGCCAGGTACCAGTATATGTGCCAACCCGTGCCGCGCTGCCGTGCTGTCCAGTTGGGCCACATCCCATTCCAGACCAAAGCTGATCACATGGCGCCCGCGCAAGGCCTGCTGAATGCGCTCCCAGGCGTTCGTGATCGGCAAAGCGTTTTCCAACTGCTCTGGCTGAATGCCGTTGATTTCGCTGGCTTGCGGACTGAGGAGACGTGTGGTCGGTTTGATCAGGCAATCTTCAAGGACGATGCCCTCGCGATTCACCAGCGTAAAACGGACCATTTCATCGCGATAGTCCAGACCAGTCGTATCGATTTCCATGAACACAACTTCTGGTAGCTCCAGCGTGCGTTGAGCCCATTGGATCTGTTCCCAGTCAGGTAAATCTGGGAGTTGTTGCAACTGCGCTGCAATGGAATGGTACTCCTGCGTGAATTGTTGCCAGTTCTCGTGCAGAGCGCGCTGCAATTGAGCCTGGGCATGAAATGCTTTCAGGCTATTGACGCGGCCAATCTCCTGCGCCTGAGCCAGCATTTCCTGGATGTGCGTGTGGAGGCGATCAAAGGAAAAAGTCTTGTCATCAGGCGCCGTAAAATGGTCATTCATGGATGAAACCTCTCGTTCTTTTTTCGGCTAGGAGTTCTCTCTAGCCTCTTCCTGGCCACGCATGTGAAATGCATGGTCGGTGTTGTATACTATGCTGGGGAGTTTCCCCAGGTATGTGGGCGCTGGTCCTCTGCCGGTGTCCTCGAAAAACATGACAGAGGTCAGCACCCTCAGTCGTTCCCTCATCAGGGAACCCGCACTACAATTGCTTCTACCAGAACCATCCCCGTTTCATAGGTGGTAACTTTTTCTTCTTTCTCGGATGAGCGACCGGTTTCACAGTGGCGGTCACGCGCCTGGTCGTAGCCTTTTTCTTGCGAACAGGTTTTTTCTTCGCCGGTGCTGGCTCATCCCACTCTGGCCGATAGGTGATCTTTTTGAGTTTGCCTCCTCGAACAGGCGTCACCTGGGCACGCTTGAAACCCCAGCGACCATGCCCCAGATAGTCCATGTGATACTCACTTTCTGCTTGTACGCTCAGAGAGGCACCGCCATGTTTTGATAATGACGGCGACATTGACCAGGAGAACGACCAGCCCAAAGGACCACCAGCCGGCGATCTGGAGGCGGATCAGCACCGCGCCCAAAGCCAGTACGTCGGTCAGGAGCACAGCATCGCGCAGCGCCTTTTTATGGCCACCAGAGACACTATTTATGAGTTTGTACTGCTTGTTGAAGTGCTCATAGCCCTGATAGCCCATGTCCTGTTCTTGCGCCAGCAGGTATGCTTTCACCTGGTCCAGCACCGCCTCGCTGTG
>DASZXF010000183.1:0-6853 GCA_035546055.1 Ktedonobacteraceae bacterium | reverse complement strand
TGGCTCCTGCTCAGCCCGCTGTAAATGGGTAGAGCATTGCGTAGGTCTACACATGTGGTAGCAGCCCTTGAGCGGGTACACTCTGGTCAGAAAGTGGTTCCCATGCAGGGATGGACAAAGCCAGCGCAGAAAGAAATGCCGCGAGCCAGGCACCATCCTGAATCACCCATCTTGAAAGAGTAGCTGGTCAAGGTTTAAACGCAAGGCCAGCCAGGCGGGAGTGCAGAGGGCGGCAGCCCTTTGCCGGGGCGCGGGGTGTCCCCCGCCTTTCCCCTCTTCCCGCGCCGCCGCAGGCGGCGCACTTTGAGCATGGAGTTTGACAGTCTAATAGTATCTATCTAAAAGAAAGAGAAATATGTCTTATGGCTCTTGCGATTACGAAAAAACTTCCATTTGCGGAAGCTCTGTCTTCCCGTACATTTGCTATCCTCTGGAGTGGTCAGACTATCTCATCCCTGGGAGATGGCGCCTTTATGACAGCCGTTTCGTGGCAAGTTTTGCTGCTGACTGGTTCGGCGACTGCCATGGGTTTGATGATGATTGCCCAGACCCTGCCTATGATCCTCTTTCTGCTCCTGGGTGGAGTCGTTGCTGATCGCTTCCCGCGCAAGCAGGTCATGCTCCTGTCGGACGCCAGCCGGGCGGTTGCTGTGCTGGCCATAGCTGTACTCGCGCTGACCCATACATTGCAACTCTGGCATCTCATTCTGCTCTCTCTCTTCTTTGGTATCGTGCGCGGCTTCTTCATGCCCGCGTACCAGGCACTCATCCCCCATCTGGTGAGCAAAGAGCGCCTGGCCTCCGCCAACTCGCTGACCGAGTTGAGCTATCAGATCTATGCCTTGTTGGGTCCGCTGGTGGGGGCAAGTTGCGTCGCCTTCGGTGGTCCCGCCGCCGCCTTTGGCCTCGATGGACTGACCTTCCTGATCTCTGCCCTCTGCCTGTTCCGTCTGCATCTGCCCACGGGTCTCTCGCAAGCTCTGCCGTCCGCGCCATCTCTCCGCTCAGAAATCAAGGCCGCCGTATCACAGTTGCGTGAAGGGTTGGGCTATGTCGCGCGCTCGCCTTTGCTCTGGGTCACCATGGCCCTGGCCGCTATCAGTTCCGTTGGTGGTGCGGGAGCCTTGCAGGTCGCCTTGCCCAAACTGGTCCAGGATGTCTATGGTCAGGGTGTCTGGTTTCTGGGGATCATCTGGGCCGCTGGAGGCGTCGGCTCCCTGCTCGCTATTCTGCTCGCTGCCCGCTTCAGTCGACTCCGCCGCCGTGGGATCGTGCTCTACCTGACGATGGCGGTTGCCGGTCTGGCGCTGATCAGTTTAGCCTTGCCCCTTCCTCATACTGTGGAGCCGCTCGTAGCCTGTACCGCGATGGCTTTGCTCGCCGCTGGCATGACCATTCATGAGATTTTATGGGCGACGGTCATGCAAGAACGTATCCCGGACGACAAACTGGGCCGTGTCAGCAGCATCAACCAGCTGGCAGGGTATGGCTTCTGGCCTATCGGCTTTGCCCTGGCCGGCGCCCTTGCCGATCAGGTCAGCCCTGCCCTGGTATTCCTGGGGGCGGGAATAGTCATCGCCGTGTCATACATTCTCTGCCTTGGCTTACGCTCCATTCGCCAGCTATAATGGCCGGGCTAATTCACTGCCCAGGTGCATGTCCTGGCCATCAGTTGTCTCATCCGGGCTGAAATAGAAGCGGACGCAGGAAAGGCATAACGTCCTTGAGCGAAAACACAGGAAGAGGAGCCAGGCGAACAGCCTGGCTCCTCCCGGGGTGAGCGCCACCCGCACCCTCTTGCGCGCTTCCACTCCGGGCGCTTAAACTACGCTACAGAGATTCCCATTCAGGGTAAAATCGGTTGGATTGGGATTACTGCCACTGAAGGTACCATTAAAGCCAAGATTGACGCTGCCATTCGGCGCAAGCGTGCCGTTATAGGAAGCGTTTGTCATCGTCACCTGGTGCCCAACTTGCGTAAAGGAACTGTTGAAGGCGGACAAGACCTGTTGATTGCCCGGGAAGGTGAAGACCAGTTTCCAGCCATTGATCGTCGTGCTGCTCCCATTGATGATGGTGAGATCGGCCAGGAAACCAGTGCCGAACTGGGTGACGGAATATTTGACGAAACAGCCACCAGGAGGGGGACCATTGTTCACGACGACCTGGATGCTCACCGTATTGCCAACCACCCCGACACTGGTATCGGCATACGCCACCGCGTTTAAAGTATAGGTTCCAGGGAAGATGTTATTCCAGGTAACGCTATAAGGAGCTGAAGTAGCTGTGCCCTGGTAGGATGCGTTATTTCCCTGCAGCGAGAAGTCGACTCTGCTAATCGTGCCGGAGCCAATGGTAACGGACGCGCTTGCCTGGATGGTCGCCGGAGACACAAACTGCGCTCCATCGCTCGGGCTGGTAATATTCACCATGGGGAAGGGACTGAGCCCATCAGGAGTGATGGCGATTCTCTCCGTGACCTCGGTCGCGTAGGGGCCGTCTGAATACGCCATCGCGATCAAAACGAAGACGCCCGTTGGTGGATTGCTCCAGGTGACGCTGTAGGGGGCCGTCGTGTCAGAGCCGAGGGAGATGATAGGATTCGTGCCAGAGTTTGGTTCTGCCTGGAAATCGACATGGGTAATATGGCCCGAACTGATCGACGCCTCCGCCCCTATCTGGATCGGGGTGCCAGCGCTAAACGTTGCGAACTGGGCCGGGCTGGTAAAGCTCACAACCGGGCGGACATCAGAGGGTGGCGTCGGCGGCGCGCCGATGGTCGGTGTGGGAGTCGGCGTTGTGCCAGTTGTCGGTGTGGCCGTTGGCGTGGTGTAAGGAGTCGGCGTTGGCGTCGTGCCACCGCTCGAATCATTACAAACATGGCCATTGACGATAAACCTGGTTGGTACCGGATTGCTTGTCGTCCAGCTTCCATTGAAGCCAGGACTGACGGACGCATTCGCGGCCACACTGCCATTCCAGGCCAGGTTCGTCACCGTAACATTCTGACCTGACTGCGAAAACGCGCCATTCCATCCCTGTGTGACGGTCTGACCGCTGGCCGGAAAGACGAATTGCAGGTTCCAACTGGACCAGGCCGAGCCACTGGTATTCTGGATAGTGATGGTTGCTCCGAAGCCCCCGGACCACTGGCTCGTCACCGTATATGTCACCTGGCAATAGGAATCCGCGTGGGTGACACCGGGCATAACGAATAATCCGCTGAAAACGGCCAGGGATGTCGCGATCAGGAAGGCCAATGATAGGGCTAGCTTTTTGGCCATTATGTAACCTCCATGTTGTAAAAGCTGCATTGCCTGACAGCGAATCATTCCACTGCCCGGACAGAACCTTGAAACGCTCCCATCATATAGTCCTGTCCCCACAATGCACTTTTAGGCGTGCTATCATCAATACCCTCGTCACAGCAAAAGGTCGGCCATGCAGAGGATTTTACGCGCTAAGGATCTGTACACCTTTCTAGCTGTTTCAATTGTATTGACTATGTACTTACTTTTTTAAGCGCTTGCAAGCGCTTAAAACCCTTCGTTCAAGCATACTAAACAGATCACTCGCTTGTCAAGGATATTGAAGGGAAACCAGCTTTTTGCTTTCTCGTTTTGCCTCTTCCGGTTGTTTCCCTTTTGTTGCTCTGCGGTCAACACCTGCTCCAGAGGCGCGTAGATACCCAAACTGGCCAGCGGACATGAAGAATTGCTGGAGCAAAGCCACCTGCGGGCTTTGCTCATGGTGCTGCGCGGGCATCAGCTACGCCCTTCTGCGTTTGTACACGCTCACAGAGCGTTCCCCGCCTGGCTACAGCCATCGCCCCACAAATGACCTGATACACAACATTCTGGTATCCCTTGACGAAATGTGACTTTCGAGTCTATAATTTGACGTGGTAGTCTAAGCATTATACTTAAATGCTGTGCTTGTATATTGTAGCATAGAGAACGGGTATCCTCTCTTAGAGAGGCGGATCGTGGCTTCTTCTTACCAGATGAAAGAATGGGTGCGCCAGGAGCGGGCAGAATGTATGCTGGATGTGGCCGCAGAGATGTTTATTAAAAACAGCTCTCCCCTGGCATATGCCTTCCCTGAGCGGGCGTGCGCGCTGAGGAAGCTGGAAGCGTTGTCAGCCGAGGAACACGTTGCCCGGATGCGCCGCCTCTTTCCTGAAAGGACGACGCGAAGAAAACCAGAAGATGGCAAAGTACTGGAAAGGATTTCACAATGCTGCAAACACTTTCGACCCTGGATGATGTGCAGAGCATGTACGATTGGTTTGAGGAGATGCGCGAAAAACAGCCAGTGTGGCGGGATGAGAGCAGTGGATGCTGGCATGTATTTCGCTATGATGATGTACATACTGTTATCACTGATTATGCCACCTTCTCTTCAGAGCGCAGGAGACCCGGCTTTTTGACCCGCAGAAGCGCGTCAACCGCGAATGGTCAGGTCCGCGCAGGCCGGAGTCTGCTCGCCATGGACCCCCCTGAGCATCGGCAGTATCGCAACCTGGTCTCTTACGCCTTTACCCCGCGAGCGATTGAGCGTTTAAGAGGCCGTGTCGCCGACATTACCCGGCACCTGCTCGACGAGGCTCGCTCAGGAGGTAAGATGGATTTCGCCACAGAGATAGCCTATCCCCTGCCGACCATTGTGATTGCGGAACTCCTGGGCGTCCCAGGCAGTGATCGACCCCTCTTTAAGCGCTGGGCCGACGCCCTGTTGAGCAGGCAGTTGAGTGATGCTGAATTTTTCCGACCTGCAGAGGCGCAGCGCGACCATCCAGAGATGCAGCGCCTCTCCCAGACCTTTGAGGAAATGTCAGATTACTTTCAGCAGATGCTAGAGGAGCGCCAGCGTACACCACGCGAGGATATGATGAGTGACTTGCTCAAAGCCTCAATCGATGGAGAGCATCTGAGCATGGAGGACACGATCAGCTTTTGCACCATTTTGCTCCTGGCCGGACATGTCACCACGACCAATCTTCTCAGCCAGGCCATCCGGTGCTTCGATGAGCACCCCGATACGCTGGAACTGGTCCGCACGCAGCCTGAATTGATGCCCGGAGCCGTCGAGGAAGTTCTGCGTTACGCCTCGCCGGTCTGGCGCCTGGTGCGCACCACGCGGGAAGCGGTCGAGATAGCAGGGGTGACCATCCCTGAGAATGAGATGGTCTTTGCCTGGCTGGCCTCGGCGAACCGGGACCCCGCGCAATTTTCCGAGCCAGAACGCTTCATTCCCACGCGTACCCCGAATCGGCATATCGCGTTTGGACACGGCGTCCATTTCTGTATCGGTGCGCCTCTCTCTCGCATGGAGGCGGCGGTCGCCCTTCCCATGATTCTCAATCAACTGCCCCATCTGCGCGTCGTCCGTGAAGAGTCGCCTCAACTCTTCGAGGGACGGGTTTTGTTTGGCTTCAAGCACCTTCCGATCACCTTTGAGGCAGACTGACAGTAGCCGGACCTGAAGACTGTAGCCCCCGAGGGAGCGGATCGACCCGCGATCCGCTCCCTCGGGGACTATCTCAGGCCGGGACTGCCTGGCGATGCGCGGTAACGGTGCTGTCAGCGCCATGAGCAGTCCCATTTTCTCTTTTGTTCCGCTCAGTTCGTGCTCTGACCGGCGCGTCTAGCCAATGCTGATATCATCGACGTAGCCACGATAGCCGCCCGTGTTGGCCGGCTGGTCGTAGCCCACATCCAGGCGCACAATGGTCTTGCCATTGGCAAATGAACCCAGGTTGACGGTGATCTGGTTCCAGGCATTCATGGTCAGATGACCGCACTGGTACGCCGGGTGGACGCGATTGCCGTGTTGATCGGTCGCTCCAGAGTCACGCAGATTGGTACCGTCGCTAAAGATCAGGTCAATGGCCACGCAACTGCTATTGTTGCCGCTGGTCAGGTTGGCGCCAGGAGCGCTGCCAGAGGTATTCTCAGGGTAGACCCAGTACGTGAGCGTTGTGCCGGACCCAACCGTGAGATTCTGTCCGCTGAAATTGAAGACCTCCATATACGCGTAGGAGGTGGTGGCGTTATTGTCCGCGCCGGAATACATCAGGGCAGTGCCGCCACTATGCGCGATTTCCGCGCGTGTGCCCGTCTCTGGTCCGCTCAGGCCGCAGCAGACGCCGCCCACATTGCTCAGGCCGCCGGCGGGATAGCCCGCGTTGTCAACGGTATTGGTCCAGGCTGGCTGAGGCTGGCCGCTCTCGAAGCTGGTCGAGAAGGAGCCATTTCCCCCTGCACCGAAGGTATAGTTGTACGTGCCGGTGTCGTACTGCAATCCGTTCTGCTGATAAGTGAAGAAGTAGCTGATCGTCTGGCCTGCGCTCAAACCGCCAACGGTGTATTCCCAACGAGCCGTGCCGCTGTTATAGGTTGTGTAGACGTTTTGCTGTCCCTGGCCAGAGACCGTATAATGCAGGATGACATAGCCTGCCGTCCATCCATTGGGATGGAACCAGAACTGCGCCGAATTGGAACCGACCTGGCTCGCTCCCTGGTTAAAGCCGCTGCCGCCGCCGCTGGTAGGCGTGGGCGTCGGCGTACTGCCACCCGTCGAACCGCCAGCGGTATAGACGCGTACATAGTCCACATTCATGCTGCCGCCGGAAACCGTCGAACCGGTTGGACCACCGCCGAAGGCAGCCGGGAAGCCGCCGCCCATAGCCAGGTCAAAGATGATAAAGAACGAATGATCGACCGCGTTCGCCCAGGTCGTCGCGTCCACCTGGTTGGCGTTCACCGTGAAGAAGTTCGAGCCATCCAGGTACCAGCGAATCTGCTCCGGCGACACGCTGCGGTCAATTTCCACCCGGTAGGTATGGTAGGCC
>DASZXF010000182.1:0-1721 GCA_035546055.1 Ktedonobacteraceae bacterium | reverse complement strand
TGTTGAGGTTTGGCGCGCGCGCCGCGCTCGCCAAACCTCATCCAAAAAAGAGGGGGCGGGGCGCCACCAGCGCTTGAGGCCGCCTCAGAAACGTTGGGGAGGACTCATGTCTTTTATGGATACAGGTGGTTATGGGAGCAGGAGGTGCAGGTCGCCGAACTCGTGCCACAGGTAGCGCCGGGTGAGCGCTTCCGCGTAGGTGATTTCCAGGTGGGCGCGGCCTGCCAGCGTTTCCAGCATGGCGAGATGAGTTGAGAGCGGCTCGTGCAGACCGGTCAGCAGACCGTTGACGGCGCGTATACCGCGCTGAGGAGTGATGACAATATCGGTCCAGCCTTCGCCGGCATGGGTTTCTCCGCTGCTATCGGTGACGCTTTCCAGTGCCCGCACGACAGTTGTACCCACGGCGATGACGCGCTGACCCGCCGCGTGAGTGGCATTGACCAGGCGCGCGGTTGTCGCCGGTACATGGTAATACTCTTCATATGGCGGCTCGTCGTGCTCGGTACTGGCAACGCCGGTGTGCAGGCGCAGGGGCGCGATCTGCACGCCTCTGGCAATCAGACCGGTGATGAGTTCCGGGGTAAAGGCGCGTCCGGCGGAGGGCATTTCAGCGCTGCCCATTTCGGTAGCGTACACCGTCTGGTAATAGTTGAGTGGCCAACCCTCTTTGACATAACTGTAGCGGATAGGAAAGCCGTAGTGTGCGAGATAAGCTGGCAGCGGCTCCGGCAGGGCAAGGCTGGCGAGCCAGAGGCGGGATCTGGTCTGATTTGGCACGTAGGGCGCGTGCAGCGTGGCCTTGCCTCCCGCTGGCAACTCAAGTTGTTCTCCTGGCTGAATAGCGTAGAAAGGTCCAGTTGTTTTCTGCTGCTCATCCAGAAAGGTGCGTAATTCGACCACCCATTGTTGCGTGGGGAGATGCGTCGAAAGGTGCAATTCAAGCGGCAGGCCATCGGCGCGGTGAACAGTCAGGGCGGCGTTCAGGGTTCCGCTGGTATTGATAACCAGCAAATCGCCCGCTGTCAGAAAATCGCCGAGCTGGCGAAAGCGCGCATGCGTGACCTCGTTGCTGGCGATGTGCGAAACCATCAGGCGTACCTCGTCTCGTGCCAGTCCGCGCGCCTCTGGTGGCTCGCAGGCTTCCAGGTCCGGCGATAAGTGAAAGTGGAGAAGAGGAAGTCCAGGCAACCCCTCGTTATATGCGTCTGGAGAGAGGATTGGCGTCTGCTTCATGTCGTTGTCCCTTATATATTCTATGCGAAGCTACTGCGTGCGAATTGGTTCTTTTCTATAATGTAGCGCTTGAGCGGGGAAGAGACATTGAGCGTGTGGACAGTTTCGAGCTGTACAAAAGTCCAGCCGCGCGGGCAGAAGCGGAGCGTAGTCTGGCCTTCTCTATTGGCTGCCCGACCTTGAGCCTCGACAGATGAAGTATGCGTCCCTCACGAACCGCGCTCAGCGCGTGGCGGCGCATGGTGCTTTTCCAGAAAAATCGCCAGGTGGCTCGTCTCGCTGCGACTGCGCAGGAGCGTTCTGATTAACAGGGCGAGAGGCACGGCCAGCAGGGCGCCGAGCAGTCCGAAGACCCAGCTCCAGATGAGAAACGAGAGGAAAATCACGAGTACAGGCAGATTGAGGCCGCTGCCCATAAAGCGGGGCGTGACCAGGTTATCCATCGCCGTATTGATCGCGGTCACAATCAGGGCAATGAACAGAGC
>DASZXF010000181.1:0-9132 GCA_035546055.1 Ktedonobacteraceae bacterium | reverse complement strand
CTGTGTCCACCCCATCAAACAGCAAACGACCGGCCTGCGGCTTCAACAGACCAGACATAACATCCACAAGTGTCGATTTACCACAACCAGTAGATCCCACCAGGGCGACGAACGTGCCTGCCGGTACATGCAAAGTCAAATCTTGCAGGGCGGGCTGAGCGAACGGCGTATCCTGCTGATGAGTGTAGGAAAGATTGTGCAGAGCAAATAATGGCGTGGGCTGGTCCGCAGCCGTGATGGCAGAGGCGGCAAAATTGTCAGGTGCCTCTTCAACCGGTGCATGTTCCGCCGCAGGGGCGGACGCGGAGACTGGCCGGACGCTTTCCTCGTGCTGCCTGGCTGGAACAGGGGTGGTCAGCAGTTGCTCAGGCGTGAGCACCACTTCCGGTAGATACTTCCAGCCCTGCGCCCGCAGGCGCCGCCCCAGGTGTGTAACCATGGGCACATCCAGACCCACGGCCTGGAGTTCATCGGCACGCGCGAAAAGAGCGGCGGGCGTGCCATCCATCAGCACGCGTCCGCCATCCATAACCAGCACGCGATCAAAGGGCGTAATTTCCTCCATGAAGTGCGTAATATGCAATACGCCGATGCCCTGGGAATGCGCCAGATCCTGCACTGTGCGTAACAGATTGCGCGCGGGCTGCCCGGACACCAGGGCGGTTGGCTCATCGAGGATCAGGTAGCGTGGACGCATGGCCAGCACGCCTGCGATGGCGACACGTTGTTTCAGGCTCAACGAGAGTTCACTGATCGACATACGCGCGTAGGGCGCGAGTTGAAGCAGGTCCAGCGCCTCCTGCACCCGTTCGGCGATCTCCTGGCGCGGCAGAGCCAGATTTTCCGGTCCAAAGGCAATTTCGTCAATGACTGTGCTGGCGATCAACTGATCGTCGGGATTTTGGAAGACGACGCCCACACGCTGACGCACCTCCCAGAGAGTCTGGCCACCGGCAGCCGCGTTGAGTCCATCAACCAGAATGGTCCCGCGTTGAGGCTGCAAAATAGCCGCGATCAGCCTGCTCAACGTGCTTTTGCCCGATCCATTCTGACCGATAATAGCCAGCGTCTCGCCCTCCCGAATGCGCAGCGTCACATCACGCAGCGCAGGAGGAATGTCTGCTTCCTCCTGCGCGCTGTAGTGAAAGGTTACATTGGTCAGTTCAATCATAATCAGTACGGCAATTCTTCGCGTTTTTTGGTGTCACGCGCCCGCACCAGGCGATTTTCCAGCACGAAAAAGATGCGAGCCAGAAGCAACGTCAGTACAGCGGCGATCAGCGCCTCAAAGATCGATTGCACCAGGACAACTGGAATAATTACCTGCGCGGGGAAATAGCCGCGCAAAATCAGGGCCGCCACGACCAGAACAGTGTTCGTCGCCGCTCCCACGAAGCCGGAAACCGCCGCCGCCAGATAAAAATTGATGCGCTTCAAGCCAGCAAAGGCAGCCCAGGCGGTCAGGCCAATAAAGATACGCGGGATAATAGCGACGGTCGGATCTTTGAAGAAAGGCACAGTAGCGCGAAAGAAGCTGACCAGGCCAAAGATCAGGCCGGAGATCAAACCGACAATGGGACCACCAGTCACGCCGCCCAGAATCGTCGGGATGTGCTCGATGGTGGCATTGCCCACGGCATTGGGCAGGGGAATAAACCCGATATTGGGCACCACGCCCAGCACAATAGTAATCGCCGCCAGCACGCCGGTCAGCACGATGCGCTCGGTGGTCAGCCTCCACGGCCCGACCTTCGGCGCGGGAACCACAGGAGCAGTCTCAGGGGAGTTTTCAAGAGATTCGCTTGCTTCGCTCAAAATCGTCCTCCTTTGCGGAATAGACCAGATCCAGGAAAGGCAGCACTCGCTCCTCTCAGCAATGGCCCGGCGCGGCGCGCCAGCCCCGTGGAGAAGAGTTCGCACCTGGATGTACTGTGAGTTGCTATTAACTATACACTACGCACAGGTCAGGTGGCAAAAATTCCGCGCACAGACGCCATCGAACGCAGCACAAAAGGCTCCGACTCACCCCGGGAGCTTATCTCTTTTTATGGGCTTTCCTTGCCATTATGGCAGAAACGTGTATGATAGTATAATAAAATGGATGCATGGTTATACGCGCCATTCTGAAAAGAGGGGTATTTTCTCAGCAGAAATATTCTATCCATTTAAACCTTTTCATCAGGATAAAAATCTTGATCGTTCTATTAGTGGTCCGGGTCCAGGGCTGTCTCTGACCCGTGAAATGAGTGGACGCCACGGCAACACCATCCAGGTCTTGAACCAGGAGGGCGCAGGCTGTCCTCTCTTGCGATGAGTTACCGCCGGCGTTCCGGGGCAAAGAGGACGGACCATCATACTAATACGCTTATGAAAAGGACAGGAGAAAATGACGCAGCTGGCCTTTCTTTTAGATGTAGATAATACTTTGCTGGCCAATGATGAGGTGAAAGCGAAGCTAGATCAGCAGTTACACGCCATCCTGGGAGCGGACCTGACCGGGCGCTTCTGGGAAATCTATGAGCAGGTGCGCAAGGAAAAAAGCGTGGTGGATATTCCGCTGGCTCTGGCACGCTTGCGGGCCGAGGTGCCAGAACAACAGATGGATGAACCAACCTATCGGCGCGTTCACACGCTTTTCGACACCTACCCCTTTTTCCAGAATCTCTATCCTCACGTGATTGAGACGCTGCATCACCTGCGCGAGCTTGGCCTGACCATCATTGTCTCGGACGGCGATCAGTACTTTCAGGCAGAAAAAATCTCCAGCAGCCACCTGGCCGCAGCGGTGGAAGGTCGCGTGCTGATTTACACGCATAAGCAGCAGCACCTGGAAGAAATTCTGCAACGCTACCGCGCCGGGCATTATGTGATGGTCGATGACAAAGCCTCGATCCTGGCGGAGAGCGCGCGACATCTGGGCGAGAAATTGACCACAGTTTTTGTCAAACAGGGCAAATACGCGCGTGAGCCGTTGCCAGCCAACTTTACGCCGTCAATCAGCGTAGATCATATCGGGGATTTACGCCATTACAGCGCGCAGGATTTTCTGCGCGTCTGATAGAAAGAGCGGACTACCAGGGGGGAACATGAAACAGAACCAGAAAGCCAGGCTGCTCTTGAGCCATGCCGCGTGGAAAACTATTCTCCTGGATGCCCACGGACGCCAGGAGATAGAGGCCTGCGGCGCGCTCCTGGGGCATATGGATCAGCAGGGAAACTGGCATGTCACGGAGGCCATGCCCCTGCGCAATATTTTTGCTTCACCGGTCTATTTTGAGTTTGATCCGGCTGAATTGCTCACTATCGACCTTGAGCAGCCTGGACGCATGATTGGCGTCTACCACAGCCATCCCGCCGGACCAGCTCAGGCCAGTGCCACTGACCGCCAGAACATGCTGCGCGTGAACCTCGAACAGCAGATCCCCTGGGTCTGGTTGATCGTCAGCGGCCCTTTCAGCCGGCGCACCCGGGAGATCAAAAGCGGCGGGATTGACCGCCTGGAAACGGAAATCATCGCGGCCAGAGGTCTGGTGGCCTACCATCATTACGAAGATACTGGTCTGCAAAAAATTGCCGTCGAACAGGGAGGGAACGAAGATAAGCAGCCGCCTCAACACCTGTAAATAAGGATAAGACGATCAGGCCACAGGGTAGCCAGAAGCCAGTGAATGGGTTATAATGAACGCTGAAATTATTGTCTTCACCAGCGAACTTGCATGCGTTCTGCTCTTTTATTTCTGACACACAGCGAATTATTTCATACAAAGGATCGTTCATGAAGTGCCAAAATTGCGGCAATGAGTTAGGTCAGGATGAGGTGTTTTGTGGGCAATGCGGCGCCCCCAACGCAGCCACAGCTCAGCCAACAGAAATGATGCAGGCTCCAGCGCCCAGGAGTAGCCTGCTTAACGACGCGTACCCCAATCGTACCAGCTCGTTCCCTCCCAACCCATCAAATCCGGCTTTCGCCCCTGATAATGTGGCCGGCCCCCAGCAGTCGGCGCTTCGTCAGTCCCCCTCTCAGCAGGGAGGTGGTTTTTATCAAGACGCCACGGAGGCCATACAGTATGTGCCGGGCACTCCTCTCAATTATCCTGGCAACGCCTTTCCACAGTCAGGATTTAACGGAGGTTCGATGGCTGGCGGCTATCCCGGCTCAGGGCAATTTGGCAGTCAGATCCAGCCCCAGCCGCAGCCGTTTTTGACCGGCAATTACCCCAGCCAGTCCTTTCCCCCGACGCAGATGAGTATGCCCGGCGGACAGTTTACCCAGGGCGGTTTTGGCACGCAAAGCGGTTTTGGCGGCGGCTCTGGAGTCGGTATGGCGCCAGTCGCGCCAAAGCGGAGCAACATAGCCCTGATTGTCGGCATTGTCTGCCTGGTCTTCGCCATCATCACAGTCGGCGTTTTCGGCACCATCTTCGCTCTCCACAACAATCAGCCTCAGACCACACCGATCACCCAGGGCACAGCCACATCGGCGCCCACACCCAGTCCGACGCCATCACCCACGCCGTCCCCGACGCCGACTATCGCGGTAACGCCCACACCGGCGCCCGATGCCAATTTCCAGTGGTGCGGCGGCCAGTGTACGCAAAACGGCTTTCTCATCGAGGTGTACCAGGGCTGGGGTACGCAGGCCACCACCGATCAGGGCATTCAGTTCATGAGCCCCGATCAACAAACCTATGCCGCTGTGAAGGAGCCGACCAGCAGCAGTTCACCCACCGATCTGATTAACGCCGATCTGCAAGAGATCGCCAATCAGAGCAATGCCACTCCCACGGCGCCGCTCAACGCGTGCCCGCCGCAACAGCCGATTGGCGGCAATAGCTGGACCTGCGAAATGACCACGCTCCAGATCAACGGTCAGCCGACCGTGCTCCAGACGATGATCTATGCCACGGTCTACCAGGGCAAAGCCTACGTTATCGAGCTTGTCTCGGCGCAGGACTCGTTTACAAATAACCAGAATACGTATTTTACACCTATGTTAAATAGCTTCAAATTTGTCACTCCGGCCCAGTAATGGCGGACGCGCCCTGCAAATAGAAGAATTTGACAAACCGTGTACACGTGGGATAAGCTAACTCGTGGTCAAACATGAACATGTACGTGTCACCTCCCCGGAGTAAGTGTGCTCTGGGGATTGGTGCGCCGGGTTATGGGCGTTCCTGCACAAAAACGTTCTCCCGCGAGGGATTGGCTGCGAAACAATTGACACGGCGCCTCCTCCTGGCATGCAGACCGGGATAGCGCGCGCCGCAGATTGGTGGAAAAGGAACAAACACTATGTCGGTACTGGCTATCATTGGGGCCCAATGGGGGGACGAAGGCAAAGGCAAGATCGTCGATGAATTGTCAATGCGCGCAGATTTTGTGGTACGTTATCAAGGCGGCAGCAATGCCGGCCATCGCGTGGTCCATGAAAAAGGTGAATTCGCTTTTCGTCTCGTTCCCTCCGGGATTCTCTTCCCTAAAACGACTTGCGTGATTGGCAATGGCGTTGTAGTGGACCCCAAGGGACTGCTCACCGAAATGGAGGAACTACAAGCTCAGGGCATCGATACTTCCCATCTCTTCATTAGCGAACGCGCTCACGTGGTTATGCCGTATCATTTCCTGCTGGATCGTCTGGAAGAAGAGGCCAGAGGCGCCGATAAGATCGGCAGCACGCAGCGCGGCATTTCCCCGGCCTACGTCGATAAACACGCACGCATCGGCATTCGCATGGTTGACCTCCTTGATGTCGATACCTTCCGCGCCAAACTGGCCTCGATTCTCCAGCAAAAGAATCGCATGATTACCCAGATCTACGGTCAACGTCCCCTCTCCCTCGAAGAAATCCACGGCGAATATTTCGGCTACGGCCAGCGTTTGCGCGCACATATCGCTGATACCCAGGTCATGCTCCACGATGCTCTCTTTGAGCATAAAACTATCGTGCTGGAAGGCGCTCAGGGCGCGCTGCTGGATATCGATTTCGGCACCTACCCCTACGTTACTTCCTCTTCCACCATGGCCGCCAATGCCTCCAGCGGCGCGGGTCTGCCTCCTCATTCAATTGATCGCGTGATTGGCGTCTACAAAGCCTATATCACGCGCGTGGGCAGCGGCCCGATGCCCACCGAACTGTTTGACGAGAATGGCCAGCTTCTGCGCGAACGCGGCCATGAATATGGCACCAATACCGGACGTGAGCGCCGCTGTGGCTGGTTCGATGCCGTGGCTGGACGCTTCGTGGCCCAATTGAATGGCCTGACTTCAGCGGTGATTACCAAGCTGGATGTGCTCGATACGCTACCCGTGATTAAGATCTGTACGGCCTATCAGTTGCGAGGCAAGCTGATCCACAATTTCCCGGCCACGCAGAGCGACCTGGCGGCCTGCGAGCCAGTTTACGAAGAGGTCGAGGGCTGGCAGTGCGATACAAGCGGCGTGACGACCTATGAAGAATTGCCCGCCGCCGCACGTAACTACCTCAAACGCCTTGAAGAATTGTTGGAAACGCCCATCTCCCTCGTCTCTGTCAGCCCCCAGCGCGGACGCACCATCCAGGTTCAGGATGTACTGGCCACCCCCGAACATGATACACGCTACCCGCGCAACGCTGTCAGGTAGCTCCCGATGGCGCTCAGGAGCAGTGGCCCGATAGTAATCCTGGCCTGGATCTCAGGCTGTTTTGACGCGCTCAGTTTCCTTGGACCCGGGCGCGTGTTTACGGCGAATATGACGGGGACTACGGTTCTGCTCGGCCTGGGCATTGCGCAGGGCAATCTGCCAGCAACGCTGCGCTCCCTGGTCGCCGTGGCAGGCTTTAGCCTGGGTGCGTTCTCCGCGAGTTTGCTGGTCGAAGGCAACTATACAACGCGGCGGCCAGGCTGGAGTCTGCAAACATTACGGGCGTTGTTGATTGAAAGCGGCCTGTTGCTGATCTTTGCCCTGGGCTGGCTGCTGGCGCCGCCGGGGAATGTGACTACGATCACGCTGATTGCCATCGCGGCCCTGGCCATGGGCCAGCAGAGTGCGATTGTCACCAGCCTGGGCTTCCCCGGCATTTCCACGACCTACATCAGCGGCACCATCACGACGTTCATGACCAATCTTGGTCGCCGCCTCTTCCTGAGCGCACGCGGGCAAGCCCCTGGCCTGTTGAACAGCACACCCCAGGTCGAACATGAACATCCCGCGCGCCTGCTCGCCGTCTGGTCAACCTACCTCGTGGCCGCCATCATAGCCGGCTACGGCGAACTCCACTTCATGCCCCTGACGGCCTTTTTGCCTTTCACGACGATGGGAGCCATGCTGGCGGTCGTCCTGATCGCCAGACAGGCAAGCGGCAAACATCCTTCAGCATAAAATGTGCCTGCTTCACCTGGATTGCGGTGAGCGAAACTGGATGACCTGCGCAATGAGGGTGGTATCACCGCGCAGGATGGGTGCGGCGTATTTCTGCGTGGCCCGGGCCAGACCTGCCAGCACTTCGGGCATACGGGCCTGGACAATTTTCAGTTGTTTGCGCCATAAACGCAAGTCATCGGACCTCTTGAGCAAGAAGTCAGGATCATCAGCAGAGCCGAGCATTTCCGCAAGGTCGTAAAGATCGATGACGCGCGCAATTTCTGGTTGATTGGCCATAAACCCGGAGACGAAGGTCTCGGGGTGGGCATCCTGCCTGAACTCAATCAGGGCTACTCTGAGGCTACCATCGGCCATAGTCCAGCATATTTCGATGCCGACGCGGGCGCTGGCGTATCTGACGCCCGCTGTGGTATCGCGGAAATCGGCCAGATGCCAGGCGCGCTCCTCGCGGAACTGAAAGGCGAAGGAGGTTTCCAGGAAGCGAAAAGTCTCGCGGGTGGCGGCAAAAAACGCGGCAAAGCGGAGCTGGCGCAGAGCACGCCAGAGAGCGTTCGCCATGCCCTTTTCATCCAGAAAGGGATACATGGTCTGCAAGCGTTCTTTGACCTCCGCGCCGCACAGGGCTTCGTTGGACGCGCTGAATTGAAAATGAGGTTGAAGCAGAAGATACGCCTGGTTTTCAATGGCTTTGCTCAGCCTGAAAAGTTCGCCTGCTTCGTCGGCGCTGATGTAGGGATATTTTGCCTGAAAAAGCTGCTGGCTGTTCTCTTCTCCAGCGAATACGCGCATGAAAACAGCTATCTTCTCCTCAAAGCTTTTGAGTTTACGAGCTGTCACGGCTACCTCTCACAGCGGTTTCTTCGCCATAGCGGACCCGCTGCGCGGGTACTGCGGCGGACACGGCCTGATTTGCTCCCAGACAAGAATGCGACGCCCGTCGTCCAGTCCCGGCAGATCTACACGCTGATCGGCTTTGAAGGCCAGGCCCAGGACGTGAGCTGCGCGCTGGCCCTGCTCCAGTTCGGCAGCGAGATCGCCCTTTTTGGGCAGGAGAATGCGCCCGCCCACCCGGCAGAAGGGCGCGGCATATTCAAGCAACGCGGGCAGGGCGGCCACGGCGCGCGCTGTCACTATATCGAAGGTACCGCGATAGGCAGGCCGGTGCGCGATCTCTTCCGCGCGTCCGTGAATGGCCTCGATGGCCGCCAGTCCCAGCGTTTCAATGATATGGCGCTGAAAGGAGACTTTCTTGCCGGTGGCTTCGAGCAACACCAGATCCCACTGCGGACGAGCAAGCTTGAGCGGCAGACCGGGGAAACCGGCCCCGGCTCCGATATCGAGGACGCGCGCCTGCGCCGGATCATGGACCTCCAGCAGCGCCAGCGAGTCAAGAAAATGCTTGAGCAGCACTTCCGTGGGATCGGTGATGGCGGTCAGATTGACGCGCGTGTTCCAGTCCACCAATTCCTGCCGCAAACGCAAAAACTGGGGAATGCGCTCCGCGCCAGCCAGACGCTGAAGCGCGTTCAATATGCTCTCTTCTGTCAACCGCGTATGAGATAAAGCTTCGCTCTCTCTATCTTCCGACACACTTTTCTCTCTTCCAGACTCTTTCTTATCAGTCATCTCCAGTTTTTCCAACGCCCCAAGGCGCGTTTCCCCTCCCCATCCCAAGGGAAATGATGACATGAGTCATCCCCAATTCTTCTGAGGCGGCCTCAAGCGCTGGTTTAGCCCCACCCCTCTCTTTTTTGGATGAGGTTTGGCGCG
>DASZXF010000180.1:0-1810 GCA_035546055.1 Ktedonobacteraceae bacterium | reverse complement strand
GCACATGGAATGTAGTAGAAGCGCAATTTACACGTGAATAGAGCTGTCGTTTTAATTGTAGTCACAGTGTCAAGATCTCAAAGCCTTCGGCAAAGTCCTGGCAGTGTTCCCATCTCCGAGAGGGCTCGCTGATGCTCTTTCACGAAAGACGCTGAGCGTGAAAACTACTGCTGGAGTGTGCCTGC
Organism: Ktedonobacteraceae bacterium; assembly: GCA_035546055.1. Classification (GTDB taxonomy): domain Bacteria; phylum Chloroflexota; class Ktedonobacteria; order Ktedonobacterales; family Ktedonobacteraceae; genus Paraktedonobacter. The sequence goes on along the minus strand of DASZXF010000180.1, from coordinate 1,625 downwards.
ATTCCTCATGTTCGGAAAGAGATTCTGGGAACGGGCAGCGGCGACAGCCATGCATGCAAACTCCACTGGAACCGGCAAAATGGCATACAAATTCCAGGGAAAGAGCACATAGCGTTTCCGCTTTATAGAGCATGTTCACCATCATGGTCATATATGGTACACTATGAGCATGAAAGACGAACATGACAAACATTTGTCCGGCGGAAAACATTTTTCCCTGGAAACATCTGCCAGAAGATATAGCCGTCTCTTCGCTCGCCGTACTTTTCTGGGGGGCACTCTGGCCGCGCTGGTAGCTGCGTGCAGTTCGTCTCCAACTGGCCAGTCATCGGCGACGACGCCACGGCCAGAAGCTTCTCCCACGCAGACGATACGTGTTCCTCGTGCGCCTATTTCTCCGTCCAATGCTGCTCAGATGCAGAAGCTGGCTCTGCTCCAGGTCAATGCTGGCCGAGTGCGTGGCCTGGCCTGGGCGCCGGATGGCAAAACGCTGGCAGTCGGCACGCAGGGCGCGGTGTTCCTCTGGGATGTGCTGACCGGGAAGCAACTTGCCAGACTGACGGGTATGAGTAGCTCAACTCAGGTCTATCAGCTCTCCTGGTCCCTTGATGGACGCTCTCTGGCTGCTGGCGACGACGAAAATACGCTGCTGATCTGGGATACGCGGAGCCACAGTCTACAAAAAACCCTGCAAGGGACTGCCAGCGTTGTTCTCAGTGTCGCCTGGTCGCCAGCAGGAGATCGCCTGGCCGCCGGTAACAGCGATGGGACGGTACAGATCTGGGAGCGCGCGACCTGGCGTGCCCTGCATACCTGGAATGATCCGGCGGCTCCTGGTCCGTTCAGGCGCGGTCGCTTACCGGTTGCCGCGTATACGGTGGCCTGGGCGCCAGGAGGAGAGGAACTGGCGGCGACCCGTTACGATGGCTATGTACGCGTCTGGGACAGTCATGCCGGCAAACTGCTACACGTACTCAGGACAGGCGATCAGCCCAATGGCGTGAGCTGGTCCCCCGATGGGCAGACCCTCGCCTCGGCCAGCGACGATGGCACCATCCAGCTCTGGAACGCCAGTACCTACAAGCAGAAAAGCGCGCTTGCTGGAGAGCCCCAGGGAGGCTGGGCCTTCGCCATTCCCTGGTCGCCTGATGGTCGTCTGCTGGCCTGCTCGCGCGACGGAAGCCTGGTCCTGATCTGGGATGGACAGACCGGCAAAGAACTCAACGCCCTCCACGAACAGACGGGAAGCATCTGGACGGCTGCCTGGTCGCCAGACAGCCAGCGCCTGGCCGCCGGATGCGACGATGGCACCGTCTGCCTGTGGGGTGTGCTCTGAGCGAGTAGCGGGACAATGACGAACCGGCGTGAACGACTGCTCAGAAGCCAGATCTTGCTCTCCAACAACAAATTGCTCGCCGCCTCCCTGCTCCCCTTCAGCATTAAGAGCAAGTCGCTTCGCTGCTTACTTGCTACTTCGCGGCAACTTGCATACAATGAGATCGGGCTTGACGCCCTTTCATTTCTTGAACCTGGAAAGTAGAAGGCAACATATCCAATGGCATTGAAATATGGCTTGATCGTACCTCAAGGGTGGCGCATGGATCTCGTTGGCATCTCCGATCCCG
>DASZXF010000179.1:0-6473 GCA_035546055.1 Ktedonobacteraceae bacterium | reverse complement strand
TGGCGAACCAAATCTGGGCACTGGCGCGGCCTGCTCACAGTGTCGCGGTATTGTGACGGTCGATCAGAAGACCGGGAAAGTAACTTACAACGGCGATTATTATGCTCTGGGACAGGCCAGCCGCTTCCTGGCTCCCGGCGCGACGCGTATTGACTCCAGCGCGGGTAGCAATCAGATTTCGGACGTGGCCTTTATGAACCCGGATGGGTCAAAAGTGCTGGTCGTCTATAACGCGGCTACAGCTCACCAGAACTTTAACGTCCAGTGGGGCGGACAATGGTTCTCTTACACGCTGCCGGCGGGCGCGGTGGCAACCTTCAAATGGGGCGGCTCGCAGAGCGCCGGCGGCGGCTCGGGTCTGGTCGCTCTTGACCGCAGCGGCTGGATTGCCTCCGCCTCGGCAACCTCTCCTTATGGCGATGTCGCGGCCAATGCTATCGACGGCAACGCGAGCACGCGCTGGGCCAGCGGCGAAGGCCAGACGCCCGGCCTGTGGTTCCAGGTGAATATGATCCTGCCTCGCAGCATTAATGGTATCAGTATCGATGCCGAGACCAACGCGGGGGACTATCCTCACGCATACCTGGTCTTCCTTTCGCTGGACGGCGCGAACTGGGGTACGGCTATCGCCAGTGGCGATGATAACAGCCAGGGTACCGGTTCCTACATGCGCGATAATCAGCTCATCACCATCTCTTTCCCCACACAACTCGCTCGCTATATCAGAGTGCTTGACCTGGGCAGCGCGGGCAACTGGTGGTCGCTCAACGAGTTCAACGTCTACGCGAAGCCGGGCGCGAATCCCACGCCGCTGGATCGCACTGGCTGGAGCGCATCGGCCTCGGTCTCCAACGACGGCGAGCCGCCCTCCAACGCGCTTGACAATGTGTTCAGCACGCGCTGGTCCAGCGGCCAGCCGCAGAGTTCCGGCGCCTGGTTCCAGGTTGACCTGGGCAAGACGCAGAACATCAGCAGCATCGCGCTGGACTGCGGCGCCAGCGGAGGCGATTACCCGCGCGGCTATCAGGTCTTCGTCTCCAACGACGGCAGCGCCTGGGGCAATCCCGTCGCCAGCGGCCAGGGTAGCAGCGGCTATACCGTCATCTCCTTCCCCCGGCAATCAGCCCGCTATGTCAGAGTCGTGCTGACGGCCTCTTCAGGGAGCTGGTGGTCAATTGACGAGTTCTACGCCTTTGCCTGAAGTTTGATGTAATATGTACAGCCATAGTTATAGATCATCTTCCAGGCGTGATTCGTAACTGTTACTGATTATGAAAAAACGCTGCTCTTTGACCTCTCTCTTAGCAGGAGAAGTCAAAGAGCAGCGTTTTTTGTCGGAGCAGCTTATCGAGCTGGAAGAGTAGGTTGCCATGCATCAAGTTTCTTTGGAGATTCTGGCATACTCATACCTTCTTGAGCATCAGGAAGGCTTCACAGACAGCGAGCAACCATGAATAAGGATGCATCGACAGTATAAAAGTCTGTTTTTCACCTCATTTTATCAATACATTCACATTAAAAAGCGATATACGGGAAACAAGTTTCCCATATAGTGAAATATTGGGCCGCTCAGGTAGTGAATGATCCGGCGACCTATGCTATAATCAATGTCAGAAGTCCTGGCAAATCATTAACGAAGTAAGGCACACAAGCAGTATGACTATATCGCAGAAGAAGACACCAGAAGATACCACCGCTGGTCAGCTTTCCTGTCCTCACTGCAATACCGCATTACCTCCTCAAGCAACTTTTTGCGGTTCCTGCGGCGAACGTTTGCACAAGAAAAAACAGGCAGTTCTCCCGGAGGAACAAGATATCCAGGCTCGTTACCGCATTAAGACGCTGGTGCGCAGGTATCCCCATACCAATCTTTACTTCGCCCTGGATCACAGTCAGACCCAGGAAGCCGGATCAACGCGTATGGTGGCTATGCGCGATATTGATGTCGCGGGATTGGAGAAAGAAGCCAGGGCTCAGGCTGTGCTGCTGGCTCAGCAAGAGTACGATTGCCTGCGCCGCTGGAATTTGCCGCATACCCTGGCCTGTATTGATCTCCGCGTCTTTCAAGGCCATATCTTTCTGATCTCAAGCCTGCCTAACGCGACCAGCAACTCAGGGCAGCAGCGGCTGTACACGCTGCAGGACTTCCTGCAAAGCGGTCTGGGTCTGCCCAGGGAGGCGCGCACGCTGGAATGGGTGCGCAATCTCGGCCAGGCGGTAGATCGTCTGCATCGTCACAGCATTGTTCTTGGCGATCTCGATCCCTACACCGTGGTGCTGGATAAGAACAGCGCCCAGGCCGAACCACGGCTGATGCCGTTCTGGCTCTGGCCTGAGTTGCGCGAACTATTGCCTCAGCCCTGGCCGGCGCAGGCGCCGCAGGTATCGTACTTCAAAGCCCCGGAGGCGCTGTCTGGCAAAACCAGCACGCGCTCCGATATCTATAGCCTGGGGGCGTTGCTCTATCTGCTGCTGACCGGAACGCCGCCCGACGAGTCAACTCTGCGCCATCGCCGCCGTCTGCGCACCCCGCGCGAGATCAATTCACGCATCAGCCAGCATGTCGATGACTGCGTGATGCGCGCGCTGACGGTCGAGCCTGAAGGGCGCTTTCCCAATGTCGCAGCCTTTCTGATGGCTCTGGAGGATGCGCGGGCCAATCAACCTCCGCGCAAAGCCTTCCCGCCTCCTGTGCATATGCCGGAGATTCCGCTCTCTGATGTGGAGACGGTGCGCATTGTACCGCTCTCGCAGAAAGATGTGCAGCGCTGGCGCGCAGCCGGTGAGGAGCGCTCGGTACCCAAGGGGGAGCAAGGAGAAAAAAGCGCACGCGCATCTCAGAGTCTTCCCACTTTGCAGGCCCGCCCACCTGCTTCCACGCTGCCTTCATCGGTTGAGGCAGAGACGCCTGGCACGCTGCCTACCACCCCTTTGCCCGGACGTGTGGACCAGAAGCCAGCCCGGCCAATGACGACGGCGAGGAACAATCCCATCACGCCGCCGCCTCTGCCCGACGAGCCACACCCCTCCTGGCCCCGGCGTATGACCCATATCCTGCCAGGCAGCAAACCGGAGACGACCCCGGCGAAGAAAGGACGCGCCCAGCGCAAAAACCGACCCCAAAAAGCCGCTCCAGTCCCCGCGCCTGTGCCTGCACAGAGCGAAGGCGAACTGTCGCTGCTCAAACAAATTCAGCGTCTGCTCCTCGGTCAGCAGCAGCGCGCGATTGCGGCGGCGGCCATTATCGAAACCCCCATGCGTGTGCGCCCCGACCAGCCCTATAACCTGCGCCTGCACATTATGGGCCGCGACGAGCCGACCCCGCCTCCTGACGCTCGCTATGGCGCCGAGCCGGTCGGTCTCAGTGCCCTGGTTCACGGCGAAATCGCCCTGGTTGAGGTGCGCTCAGTCCTGCAACAGGGTTACACTTACATCCTGCAGCAGGCCAGCGTGACCATTCCAGCCAACGGCTACGCGGCTGAAGTGACTATTCCAATGCAGCAGCAGACCATCACACCTACCGGGCGCCGCGACCGCCTGCATATCTTCTTCCTGGATGAACAGCGCAATCCGCTCTATGAAAAACCTTTCGTTGTGGAGGTCTTTGTCTCACCCCTCGTCCAGTTTGGTCGCGAGGGGCACCAGGTTCTCACCATTCCCTTCTAAAGAAACGAACGGTGAGAACCGCTCCCCGGTAGCTTAGGCCCCGAACAGGAAGACAGTGCCCGCCATCATAGCGTACAGCAAGATCAACAATAGTCCTTCCAGCCAGACCAGCTCACCATCGCGTGTGATTTCGCTGTACAGGAAGGTCGCCAGTCCAAGTACCGCCAGTTCAACCACGCTGAAGACGAAATCGAGGCGTACCGGCATGGCCAGGCTGACCAGGACGAGGATGGGCGCCATCAGCAGAGCGATCTGGATTGAGGAGCCCGCAGAAGCCGCCAGCACCATCTCCATACGCTTATTCAGAGCCATCGAAATGGTGTTGAAGTATTCGGGCAAGCCGCCGATCAAAGGCACAAAGACCAGACCGACAAAAGCCGCGTTCCAGTGGAGCGCGGTGGTCAGGGGCTCAATCGTGCCCACCAGAATATCCGACATCCACCCCACGGCCACGGTAGCCGCGATCAGCAGCGCAATCGCCGGCAGGAGCGCCGGCTTGTGCCCGCTCGTCTCCACTTCCTTACGCTGACTGACCGCCTGGGGCACCTGAGCCCCGGCCAGGTTGCGCGGCACACTCCCAGAGGCCGGTGGCTGGCTCCCCTGCTCGGCAGGTGTGCCCGCGTCTTTCTCCGTGGCCTGCGCGGCTGCCGGTGAGCTGGCCGCTGGCGCGGAAGGAGTTCCAGCAGCGGGCGCGGCGTTTCCCGCAGGAGCGGCTGGCCCAACATGGTTGGCCTCGTGACTAATGATCGTGGCTACCGCGTTGTCGATGACTTTCAGCACGCCGGTCTTGTTCTCGCGCTCGCTCTTTGTGATATGGTGGCGGTAGGCCAGCAGACGCGTAATCGCCGAAGCCGACCACTCACCCAGCAAGGGATCAAACGCATCGTCTTCGCTATCTCCCGACTTATCTCCCACGCGGAAGACGCTAAAGAGCAGCGAGGCCAGGTAGCCCAGCAGCAGCAACACCGCGATAAAATCGGAGAGCCATATGCCCTGCTGCACAATTTGCGCCTGCGGCTGTCCATTATGCGAAGCCAGCAGTTCCGCGAACGTCGGCAGGGTTAGACCACCGGCACAGAGGGCAAACAGCGAGGCATACTGGCTGGCCGGTCGCGATGGGAAACTCAGGCGCCCGAAGCGGGCCGAGCCGATAAACGTCGAGATACCCAGCACCAGCAGCGCGTTCCCCAGAATCGAGCCGATAATCGAGGCCCGCACCACCTCAACCAGCCCGTCGCGCAAAGAGAAAATACCGATAATCAACTCGGTCGCATTGCCAAAAGTCGCAAAGAGCAGACCGCCAATCCGCTCACCTGTATGCTCGGCAATGCGCTCAACCGCGACACCAATCAACGCGGCCAGCGGAATAATCCCCAGCGCGGCCAGGACGAAAACCAGCAGCGGCGGCAACGGCAGATGAGCTAACTCAATGATAGCAGTCAGGACAGTGAAAAATAACAGGGCATAGAGCCAGCGCGGCATCCCTCTCCCTCCTTATACAGCAACCCTTCTTTTTTGCAGGGAAGAGTTGGCATCGTTGTTCTCATCAATCTGATCATTCTCTTCGATAAATGCGTATTTATCCATACCTTGTTGAAACGCCAGGGACAGCAGCACCAGCCCGCTAGCTGACGCTCTCCCTGCGCTCATTCTTCTGGAAGTGCCGGGCACCGTGACACGTTCTCACAATCACCGGTGCGATCACGGTGCCCATTTCTCTCTCCTGGTAGTATCTCAGCCACCAGAGGCCAGCTCTCCATCGAAGCCTGCCTCGCTGTCGGGCCTGTCAACCCGGCAGAGATGAGCCGCTCAATGCTTCAAGCGGACATCCACGCACTGGCTCTGCTGGTTGGGGTTATGGCGCTCACATCGCCCCGCAGTCTGGGCGAACATCACCCGTGAGCATCCTGCTGGAGCCGCTGGTATTTGCCTGCATACCAGCGCGTGGTCAGTACATACTCGGCGTGGCTCCAGGTCAGTGGCGATACACTGAGCGGCTCCCCGCTAAATGGATGCACCTGTTCGGCCATGACGCCACTCGGCAAGACGCGCGCGCGTGTCCATTCCAGCAGAGGCAGCGCCTGGCGCAATTCCTCAACGGTATGAGCGCGGGCAATCCGATACTGAGCCAGCCAGAGCGTACAGATAAACCAGGGGTTGCCCTGAGCCTGAGAGAGATCGTGCGTGACCTGGTAATAATAGTCGTTTTCGTAGCGAGCCATGCCACCCACGGGCGTCTTTGCCCATAGCGTCTGCTCCAGCTTCTGCATGGTCAGCACGATCTCACGCTCCTCAGATCCAAACATGCCAAACTGGAAGAGGCCACACAGACTACTATCCAGGGTTGCATCTTTGTGTATGGTACCATCCCTGTCTACGGTAATCATGCGGAGGAAGTGCCCCCGGTCTTCGTCCCACAAATAGCGTAGCGCGGCCTCTTTCAATTCGTGAGCGGCCTGCTGATACGTCTCCCCCAGGCCAGCCTCACCAAACAGCCGGGCAAATTGCGCGGCAGCCGTCAGTCCGGCGTAGGTGGCCGCCGTTGTATAGCTGAGTATGCCCCGGCGCTCCTCCCAGAGATCATAGGATGGTCCTTGCAGATGCGTGAGTTCATCACGGTAACTGGTCATAAAATTGGCTGCCGGCACGACCAGCGAGTGAAAGTAGGGAGCGACAAATTCAATATCATTGAAACACTGATAATGCTGCCAGAGGCTATAGATGACCAGGGCGGTCTCATCCTCCTGAATCGGCAATTGAGCGTGGCCGCTGCCGTCCAGCCAGGGATGCCAGCTACTTCCCCAGGA
>DASZXF010000178.1:0-8708 GCA_035546055.1 Ktedonobacteraceae bacterium | reverse complement strand
GGCCTGCATGACCGGCTCGACGACGACCAGGCCCAGGGTAATGAGCATCTGCTCGCCCCGGCTCGCAACCAGTTCATCGGGATGGCGCAGGACAATTTCGATCAGCCCCGGAATACAACCCGGCGCGTAGACGGTCAGCGTCGCCATGAGGGTCTGCCGAACCGCCGGGGAATTATCTTCGAGCAAACGCAGCAGAGCCGGGAGGGCGCGTTTATCGCGCAACGAGGCCAGAATTTCCAGAATGCGCACGCGCTCGGCCTCCGATGGCTGATCCTCCAACTGCTCAAGCAGACTGGGAGTCGCCGCCGATCCCACTTCCTTGAGGGCGCCGGTCATGCTGCGCGCCACGGCGTCGTTCGTCGTGGCAAGGTTCTGCACGAGCATACGCAGAGCGATCTTTCCGCTATGGCGTTCTTCCGCCAGGCGTCCCTGGCTGATCAACAGCTCGCGTGCGCGCTCCAGGTCGGCCTGATCGGCCTGGCTGTGCATGAGGGCCATGAGTGCTTCGATGATGCGCTCAAACTGCTCTGGCCGCAACTGGCGCGCGGGATTGGCTTCGTTCAGGTAGCGCTCCAGAATGGGAAAAATCTGCTCACGCAGCGGCTTTTTCGCGCCACGACCTGCCGGCGCGTTCAACTCTTGCAACAAACGCGGCAGCGTCAGATCAGCCCCCAGGCGCAGCAAAGCATGAGAAGATCGTCTGACAATGAACGCGTCGGCGTCGCGCAGACCATCCATCAAGGGCTCAACGGCCTCCGCCGCCCGCGTGCCGGCCAGAATGTTGATCGCCGCCGAACGCAGACGACTCCCCGTCCCCGACCTGGCGCTGCTCAACCAGGCCGCGCGCCGCACAATGACCGCGCCCCAACTGCTCAACGCTCTGACGAGGCGCTTGGCCAGTTGATCCTGCTGCTCGTCGTCGATAATCGCGACCAGGCGCTGGACCAGTAATTCCGCCACCACCGCCGGGTCCAGCAGGCTGACAAAGCCCTCGCTGCCCTCGATCAGCAGAAGCGGAAAAAGCGCCTGATAGAGTTCCGGCACCCCCTGCGCGGCGCAATCCTGAAAAAGCGCCGCCAGTTCCTCCAGCGCGGCCTGATCGTCCAGCAGATCGAGGATAGCCAGTTCCAGCGCCGGCGGCACCTGGAGCGCCTGCGGCAGCTCCACATCTGGAGGCGTCTGAGCCACGCCCAGGCAGATCAGGCTGGCCACCAGTGCCCGGCTGCGCTGCTCCTCGTGGGTATGCGCATAGAGAGCCAGATCCTCGGCTGCATCCAGGGGATCGGCCAGCAGACCAGCCCAGAGGGCCAGCGGCTCGCCCCAGAAAACCAGGTCATCAGGCAGAACTTCAACCTCATCTATGCGCAGACTGACGCTGCCCAGAAATCCGGCCAGGTATTCAGCCAGCAGCGCCGAAACCAGCAGCGTATGGCGGAAACTGAGGATACCCTGCTCATCTACTTCGATCAGACCGGCGCGGTAGGCGTGCTGAAAAATGGCGATGGTCTGCTCGTCGGGCAGGCTTTCCGCCAGCGCGAAGACCGCGTTTTCGGCAAAGGGGAAATAGACCTGCTGCTCGCGCGCCCAGGCCAGCAAGACCTGTTGCAGACTCCGCTCAGACTCCGGCGCCTCCAGAGCCTGGTGAACCTGCGCCGGTAGACTCAGCACATCGCTATCGCCCTTCCAGCGGGCCACGCAGGCCAGTTCCCGCAAAAAGAGCAGCGTGTCCGACGTGGCAGCGGCGCTATCCTCGTTCTGAGCGCTGGTCTCAAGCCGTTTCAACAAAAAAGCCTGGAGCAAACGTCCGCGCGTATCCAGCCGTTTCAACTCACTGATGGGAACGGTATCAATACATGCCAGAAGCGCGAAGAGATAGAGCGGCGTGGTACACATCTCGCGCAGGCGCGTGTGTTCAAGCACGCTCATAACCTGGCCGGCGGTCGGCAAATTGGGATGATAGCTGGTATCCAGCTCCGTGATAAAGCGCTCCACCACGCCTCTCACATGGCCATTTTCCAGGGTTTGCAGCGTGGCGCGCGGCACCAGATTTTCGCCCACCGCTCGCAAAAGCTCATCGGACTGCTCGTAGAGTTCTGGCGTACAGGCCAGCAGCAGATGATGGCGTGTCTGCCGGAAAAGCTGGATCAGCTCGTGCTCAAGCGCGGAACGATAAATCGTCGGCACCTCGTCCAGTCCATCGCAGACAAAAAAGAGGCGTCCCTGGCGATAAAGGCGCTTGAGATAGGGGCGCAGATGGTGTAGACCGGGCTGATCGCAGGCTTCGAGGAAGGTCAGCAGAGAAAAATCCGCCTGGTCAGGCAGATCCGAGGCCTGGAGCAGCAGAGCATAGTATTTGAGGGGCAGATAGACCGGGATATGAGCGCGGCTGAAAGCGAAATGGCGTCGTCGCTGAGCCAGGGTCGAGAAATATTCATGCAGCAGATAGGTCTTGCCAGCCCCTTGCGTGCCCAGCAGCAACATATGCGCAGAGGTAGGGGCGAGCAGAACCTCAATCAACTCAAGCGGCGTCAGCGTGCGCGTCTCACGCGGTTTGAGAGGATCAGGATTATCAACCGCGTAAAAGACGGGCAAATCGTAGGGATAGGCCCAGGAGCGCAAAGGCGTATAGCGGGTCCGATACACCTCCTGAGAGCGGGCCACAGCCTTTAAATAGGCCAGCACCGCCAGAGGCCGGGCCAGAGCCCAGGAAAGCCAGGTGCCCAGCGTGACCTCCGCCCCAGGAACCAGCCAGAGGAGCGGCTGACGCATCGGCAGTTGCAAAAATGTCACCAACGTATGAGATACAGAACCAGGCAGCCCACTCGGATTCATCAGCCAGAGAATGGCCTCCAGGCAAGTCAACACCAGAGCAAAGCCCAGACCTGAAAGCACATGCCGCACACCGCGCCCCACAGGCTGCCGGCGAACGGGAGAACGAGGCACCAGGTAGGTATCTGTGGGAGTGGAAACATCTGTATACTGATCCTGTATCATAGCTAACTCTACTCTTTTTCATGATTCGCAAGAAACATAGGACAAGTATTCATAGTATATCACTTCGTCTCCCAGCAACAAGCACAAAATGAAATCACCAATGCAGCGAAAAAGGATCAACCTCAAAGTGGAAGGAAGTCCTATTGCTGTGACTAGTTTCACAGTTTTGCGATATACAATACGATATGATGGGGATGATATAGTAGCGGAACCAGTTTGCGGCTCACCGCTGGTTCCCTATACCTTGTCCTGTTACTATGCGCTCTGTATTCTCATATACACATAAATTCGTATTTCAGAACGCTCAATCCGGTACCTGCAAGAGCCTGGGAGGTCAGTGTCGCCCTGTATATCCTCTTGAGGTAATCCCGCCACCTGATTCTGTGAAAGAAGGATCACATGGATTTAATTGAGTCAACACTCTCTGACATGTCAGATCAGGCAAAAAAAGCTGAAGAGGCCCAGGAGCGGGCAACGGCAGAATCGCTTTCGACAATGGAAGATCAGAATGAAGCTGAACAACAATCAGGAGACGGAGAAGGGACGGGAGAGAAAAGCGCGCTGAAAGCTGGCGACCAGGCCATGTCAGTATATCAGCCTGAGTCAGAAAAGCCAGGGGCCGGCGCTCGTATGGGCGCGGTGAAAAGCGCCAATGAGGACGAGGATACACCTCATAGATTGCCAGCAGCGCGCGCGGACAAAATCCCGGAAACGCCGTTCAGGCCACCGATGACGCCCCGCAAAAACGTTATTCCCTCGCGCCGGGCAATGTCTCCGGGGTTCGCGCCGGCCTCTTCTGCAGACAAACGTGGCGCCGGCATCGCAGAGAACGCGGCGGAGAAGAAAGTCAGCCAGCCACTCGCCGCGCCGGTTCAGCCAGCGGAAAAGCCCGCCGGCGAGTTCCGACAGGCACCGACAAACGCAGAACAGCCAGATACCTCTGAAATGCCTACGCGCACTGATCTGCCCGCGACCAGCGTCAGCGGCCAGAGCCACCCAGCGATTTCCGCGCAGGAGCCTGAGAGCAGCGACGAGAGCGAGTTTGCGTCTCTCGCCAGTCCGCCTGCATCTTATCATGACACCTCGGCGGCGGAAGCAGCGTGGCGCGAAAATGATGTAGAAGACGAGTTCTCGCGCCAGGAGACGCACATTCTCGCGGCGACCACGGCAGGACAGATGGCTGACGATCAACATGTGGACCGCCAGCCAACCGCTGAGCTGGACCATCGCGAGGCCGTCGCGTCCATGGCAACCCGCAGTATGGCGCTGGTGGCCCCACCCATCACACCTCCTGTTACCCCGCCAGTCGCTCCGCCCATCACGCCGCAGCCGGTCAACGCCTCGTCATTGAGCGATGTCCCGACCACGCCAATGCCATCGCTCGCGCCGGTCAAACCGCCGGAGACGCAACGCCGGCCTATGACACGCAAACGCGCGCTCCTGATGGCCGCGCTGCTGGCTATTCTGCTGGTCAATGCCATCGCGGCCAGCTTCGATCAATCCTTCGGCGCGAATGGCTGGGCGACGGTCTGGGATAACCAGGGGGGATCAAATCAGAATCTCCTGACGCAGATCGCTCAGCAGCTCCAGCACAGTCCCACGGCAGGCAGCAGTGCCACAGCGGCCCCGACAGCCACGCCCTCGCCCACGCAGATTGTCAACCTGCTCCTGTCTCAGATGACGCTGGACGAGAAGCTGGGACAGATGATGATGGTGCAGTTTACCGGACCTGACTACTCGCCTCAACTGGACGCGATGATCAGCCATTACAAAGTCGGTTCGGTGCTGGTCTTTGCCGCCAACGGCAATATCGTCAGCAAGTCGCAGCTCAAGAATTTGATCTCGCAGATGCAGAAAAACGCCTTCCTGCCCCTGGCCATCTCAATAGACCAGGAGGGCGGTACAGTGGATCGCCTGATCGATCTGGATGGTCCTCAGCCAGCGGCGGCCACGATTGGCGCGACTGGCGATACGAACAAGGCCTACCAGCAAGGCTTGAAGGACGCCGAAGACCTGACATCCTATGGCATTAATCTGAACCTGGCTCCCGTGGTCGATGTCACGAACGTCTACAATCCGCAGCTCTATAACCGCACCTATGGCAAGAACGCAGCCATCGTGACCTCGATGGCCGGGGCATATCTCCAGGGCTTGCAGAAAAGCGGCAAAGTGCTGGGTACGCTGAAACACTTCCCCGGTCTGGGAGATGTCAGCGTAGATCCCCATGACCGTCCGCCCGACCTGACCCGTTCGCTCAGTTCGCTGAACTCCATCGACTGGGCACCCTATACCAACCTGATCAATCAGGGCAATGTCTACGCCGTGATGGTCACGCATGAATATGTCAAGGCGCTGGATAGCAGCGTGCCGTCATCGCTTTCGCCCAGGGTTATCGGTATTCTGCGCAATCAAATGCACTTCCAGGGCGTGATTATGACCGATAGTCTGACCATGGACAGCATCAGCAACTACTACAGCTACGGCCAGGCGGCGGCCATGGCCGTTGAAGCCGGGGATGATATGCTGATGGGCGCCTCCTCACCAAACGACCTGGCCGCGATGGTCAAAGGCATCAAGCAGGCGCTCACAGCGGGAAAAATCAGCCAGCAGCAAATTGATGATTCAGTACGCCGTATTCTGTTACTCAAATACGCAATGGGCCTGATCCATATCTAAGGCATATTTTCAGTAGAGAGAAGAGGTTCTATCATGCTCCGTTTAAGTCTACAAGCCCCGGCACAGAGCAAAGGCCGCTCGGTGGGGGTTTTCGTTCTGGTGGTTCTGGAGACGCTCCTGGTGACCATCGCGCTCATCCCTACGCGCGACTGGGCGCGTCTGCTGCCCAATTCGTCAACGGCCTCGCAGGATGGTCCCTTTCCGCCCGCCGTGGCGATTGCCGTACCTCTTGTACTCTATGTGATACCCACATTGGTAGGTTTCCTCTGCCGCAATTGGCAACATGCGCTGTTCTATGCTACACTACCCGCGTGGATTGGCCTCGGTCTCTTTGTGACCGCCGCCAACTCAAAAGTGGGCATCTTCTATCTGGTGGCTACAGATAGCGTCTCGGCAAATGTTGGCGTGCTGGAACTGTTCGCGCTCCTGGGCGCGCTGGGATGGCTGGCGCAGTATATCTTTAAACCGCGCAAGGCAGCCGATCCGTCCAGCAGGTAGCTCGTTGTGGCAGGCCCGCCAGACCATTTCCTGCACGCTTGCGTGGCCTGCACTCTCAGGAACTCCCCGCTTGTAGACCAACAGCAAGAAAAGGTGAACGAATTGTGGGCAACCATGCTGCGACCGGTGAGACTCCAGCGCTTTAAGTCTGAACCAGAAGATGACTCCACGGATTTCAAGAAGGGAAACGATGCCTCTGTGGAGCCTGAAGTAGAAAAACCTCAGCAGTCCGGGGTGCTGCGCGCGATTACCCATACGCTTGGTCCGCTGACGCCTATGCCGGAACATGTGACTGTCCCCCTGGGCGAAGAGGGCGCGCATACGCTGCTGAAGCGCACGCCGATCAACTATCTGATTAACCAGGTCTATGGCCTCTGGCTCTACGTCTCGCTTTTCCTGCTCACCATTCTGATCGCGCGCAGCGTCTCGCTGACGCAGAACGCGGTTTACGTCGAGGCGGCGGCGGCCTTCAATACCATTGCCTATATTGTGGCCTTCGGGATGGAGGACGCGACTACCACTTTTGTCCCGCGCCTGATTTCCGAACACGGTCAGGCAGCGGCGGCCTCGCTGGTGCGCCGCCTGCTCTTTATTCGTCTGCTGATCCTGGCTCTGACTCTGGGCGTCCTCTTTTTTGCTCTGCCCGCGCTGGCCAGCTTCTTCGCGCTCATTCCCACCAGCCTGACGGCGAACATGGCCGCCGGTCTGCGCGATCCCAATTTGCAGCGGCATATCGCTCCTGTAGCCGTCTGGGTGCTGGCCAATGGAGTGTTCAGTCTGTTGAACGCGGTCTACGCGGCTCTGATGCGTCTGAAAGTGGTCTTTATCGTGGGCGGTCTGGGCCAGCTTTTCCTGCTGGGCCTGGGTTTCCTCTGCCTGCATTTTGGCTGGGGCATCGAAAGTATTCTCTGGCTCCAGGCCATCGTGGCCTCTGCCGGCGCGCTGGCCTTTCTGCTCTGGCTGTCCCCGCTGCTTTTTGTGCGCGGCGCCGAGTACATACAGCCGCTGGGTCCGGTCTTCCGCATCGGCATCGCGGCCTGGTTCACCAATCTGGTCTCGGGTGCGCTGCTCAAGCAGATCGCCCTGCTGTTGTTGATCGCTTTCGCCACCGAGGCGGCGCAGGTTTTCTTCAATGTCTCATTTCAGTTGACCGATGGCGCCAACCTCCTGCTGGTTTCTGGCTTTGGTGGCGTCGGCGTGGCGGCGCTGGCCGCCGCATTCGTGGGCAAGAACTACGGGCGCCTGTCGCGCATCTGGCAAACGCTGATTAAGATCGAGACGCTGCTGGCGGCGCCGGGACTGATCTTCTGCCTCTGTAACGCGCAGAATATCATTGTCACGCTTTACGGCGAAAAGTTCGCGCCGGCTGGCTCGCTTTTCGCGCTCTTTCTATCCATGAACCTCGTAGTACGCGTCCTGGGCATGACCGTCCACCAATCAACCCTCTACGTGCTGGGCAAAGCACGCTGGGTAATTATCGCGCAATGGGTTGGCCTGGGCGTGGTCCTGGGCCTGGGCTTCTGGCTGGTCCCTATCTGGGGCGCCGCTGGAGCGCTGGTAGCGGACGGCATATCGCGCCTGGTGACCTATTCCCTGATGCTCGCCTTCCTCTGGAAAGATCTGCCTGAGAAGTATCCGCTCAATTACACCCTGCGCATTGTCCTGGCAACTTTTATCGCGGGCATTCCGTCGCTGATCTTTCGCCCCACCGGCAAGCTGCTGCTGGTCGTCTTTGCCATCATCTTCGTTGTCCTGGCTGGACTGCTGCTGATGCTGATTCGTCCGCTGGCGCAAAAAGACCTGGACATGATCTCCGAGATACGCCCCGGCATTACGCGCTATCTGAAACCGTTCACACGCCCGGCGCCCATCAGAAAAGCCTGATACCAATGATAGGAACCACCGCAGCAATCGCCCGGTGGCAAGTACCGCTCGATTATTCCCTTGAGTTGAGCCGCGCATGAGGAAGAGCACGTTCTAAGCACATGAGAAGCGGCCCCTGGCAGGGAGTTCACTACCAGCGGAAAACGCCATTGTTATCCGCTGACTACCTGACCGGACCGCTCTGGTGTCCTGCTGAGCAAGACATCCACTGCCACAGAGTATAAACGCGCTTGCCTTTTCAAGGCAAGCTCTCCCCGAAGAACTATCCCGCTGGTCAGCGAGATTAGCGGGCGACGGCCTGAACAGCAGTGCCGTAGCACAGGACTTCGGTTACACCGGGGGCGATTTCGGTGGCGTCGTAGCGGACGGCGATGATGCCATTGGCGCCCAGTTCGCGCGCGTGCTGGATCATCAGCTCATAAGCATCATTACGTGCTTGTTCACACAGTTGTGTATAAATGGAGATATTACCTCCGACGAGTTGTTGGAAAGCGGCGCCGATATTGCCGACGACGCTGCGTGAGCGCACGATAATGCCGCGCACGACGCCGAACTGGCGCTGGACGGTATAGCCGAAAAGTTCATTGGCGCTGGTGACAAGATTATGGTCCATATCCTCTTCCTTTCGTTCGCCCTCTTCACAAGAGTGAAACATT
>DASZXF010000177.1:0-3476 GCA_035546055.1 Ktedonobacteraceae bacterium | reverse complement strand
CCATGCTTACGATTGCTGATCGTCACCTGCTCAGCCCTGACCAGACCGGCGCTGAGCATTCCTTTGAGAAGCGCTTCACAGACCGCGCCAGCTCCCAGGAAAAAAATACGATACGTATTCATTGCTTGCATTCTTTCGCCTCTTTCTTCCCGAAAACCAGCGGCCAGGCCACACAAAAAAAGCGCTCTTTTATGCCCATAGCGGGATAAAAGAACGCGGCATCGCGATCTTGCTTTTGTCTGCTTGCTCCTGTCCGTCTTCGGATACTTTGATATGTAACATGGATGGCAGCGGACTGTCAAGGGTGTAATCTGTCCTTCAGACCAGTCCTGTGCTGCCCTTTTCGCCATTGCTTCCGCCCAGCTTGAGATGATACGCTGGAACCAGACCAGGCGGCAGATACGCTTTTCAGGAGAACAAAGAATGAATACAGATCTTGCCCGCATTGAGCGCCTGATGCTGGAAGCGACGGGCGACGAGAAGCATGATGGCGCGGCCCATTCGACGCTGGATGTGGTGTGGGTGCTCTATGACCGGATTATGCGCTATGATCCGCGCCATCCCCGCAGCGAGGAACGCGACCGCTTTATCTTGAGCAAAGGACACGGACCGCAGGCTTTTTACGCGATTCTGGCTGACAAAGGCTTTTTTCCCACCTCGGAACTCAAAACCTATATGCAATGGAATAGTCGACTCGGCGGACATCCCGACCGCACAAAGGTTCCCGGCGCGGAGGCCTCGACGGGTTCGCTGGGACATGGCCTGCCGATGGGAACTGGCATGGCTCTGGGCCTGCGTTTGAAGGAAAGCGAGCGGCGCGTCTTTGTGCTGGTCGGCGATGGTGAATGCAACGAGGGCAGCGTCTGGGAAGCAGCTCTGCTGGCGGGAAATCAACGCCTGCGCAACCTGACCTGCATCGTGATTAATAACTACTCCAGTCCGGCGAATATGGACGATATCGGCGCGAAATTCGCGGCTTTCGGCTGGGCCGCCACGACCATTAACGGACGCGACCACGAGCAGATTTACGCGGCTCTGGCGCAGATCGACAGCAGCCGTCCGAGCGCAGTTATCGCACAGATCAAATAGAGGCAGAAAACACATGAATAGAGATATGCGCCAGCATATGATCGATATGCTGAATGATTTGCTGCCAGAGGATGAACGGCTGGTCGTTTTGCTGGCTGGCATCAGCGCCTCGCGTTTCACGCCGCACCCGCGCTGCATCAATCTGGGCATCATGGAGCAAACGCTGATTGGCGCGGCGGCAGGGATGGCCATGGAAGGCTTTCTACCCGTCGCGCATACGTTCGCGCCATTTCTGGTCGAGCGGCCTCTGGAGCAGTTGAAGGACGATTTCTGTTATCAACACCTGGGCGGCAACTTCATCAGCACCGGCGCTTCCTATGATTACAGCGAAGAGGGCATGACCCACCAGGCGCCGGGCGATGTCCAGGCCTTGCTCGGTCTGCCCGGCATGCAGATTATCGTACCGGGTACGGCGCTGGAATTTGAACGTCTCTTCCGACAAACCTACGCCAATGACCTGCCCACATACCACCGCCTGGCCCTGCGCAGCAACAGCACCGAGCAGCCCGTCGAATTCGGCAAACTCAACGTTCTACGGCGCGGCCAGGCGGGGACGATCATCGCGGTCGGCCCTATGCTGGAACCGACCCTGCAAGCCAGCGCAGGACTCGATGTCACCATTCTCTACTGTACCACTGTGGCGCCTTTCGACGGTGAAACTCTGCGCCGGGAATGCACAGGCCAGCGGGTAGCGCTGGTTGAGCCATATTACGCCGGCGGTCTGGTAGCCAGCGTCATGGCCGCCATGCAACATCGTCCCATCTGCCTTGAAGCCATCGGCGTCCCGCTCAAAATGTTGCACAACTATGGTCAGCCTGAGCAGCATGAAGAGGCGCTGGGCCTGACGCCACACGGCATTCGCGAACGGCTGGTAGCTTTCCTGACCGCATAATGCTCAGATAGAGAAAGAGAGGTCGGGCGAGCTGCCCGGCCTCTCTTCCCTGGAAAGAAGCAGGAGATGAAGTCTAAGCTTTCACCTGGATACCCAGGATGCTGGCCATCTGCCTCAGATCCTTCGCCGCCTGGTGCAGATCGGTGCGCGCCTGCTTCAAGGCGTTATCCAGCGCCTGCCGGGTGGACTCGAACGAGGAGCGATTCTGGTTAAAGTTGGCAGGTGTCAGGGCCGGGAAGTCGTTCTGCGCGCTGGCAATCTGACTTTGAGCCGCCGCCACCTGCTTTGTATAATCGCTGTACAGATCATTGAGCTTTGTCTGCTTGTCAGCAGGCGCGGAACTGATCGCGTTCTTGATAGTCGGAGCCACCTTCTGCATCACATTCTGCGCGTTGATCTCAATATCCATCTCCAGGTGGCGATAGTCGCGCGGCAGAACAACCGCGTAAATGCGGAACTGCGTAAAAATGCTGGCGACATCCTGGCGCGCGTCCTTCGTCACCGTCTCCGCATCAAGTTTACTCTTCAGTGTATTCAGACCTGTCTTATTAGTCGAGACATCGGATTGCAGCGCGCTGGCCTGGTCGCTGGTGATCTTGTGCTGGCTCAGGTCGATGGCAATTTTGCTGTTCAGGGTATCCAGCGCCTTCAGGCGATTGGCGATCAGCGTATCGCCGGCGGTAATTACGCATTTCAGATCATTGACGCCGCATTTCGTCCGCTGCAGCTGCGTGCTCGCGGCAAAAGCCGTAGCCGGGATCAGCGCGCCCAGCGCCACCAGCGCCACGATGCCCACCAGGGCCAGGCGTTGCGGCAAACGGCGGAAAGTGATTTTTTTCATGTTATAAAGCCTCCCAAAGTTTTTTCACACAAAGAATACCGGGCAACGATGCGTACTTTGCTCAGGGCTGCTGTTCGTCATCGCCATTGCTGTTGGCATCAGCGTTGTTGACATCGTTCTGCGCATCGTCGATGGCGGAAACGGCGGTCTGTACCTGCTGGTCAGCTCCCTGAAGACCGTCCGTGCTCCCAGGCGTGGCCGTCACCTGCTGGCTCGTGGTACCGCTGGTCGAGATATTCGAGCCACCGGCATGGTTCGCGCCCGCGCGAGCGCCGCAACCGACCAGGAGCAGCGACAACATCAGCAAAGCCGTAGCCGCCAGTACGATCAGTATCCTGCGCCATGTATTCAGCTTTATCCGGGTCATAAAGTTCTCCATTTCCTGCATATTCCCATACGATAGAGGCAATCCTCACCTGAATCTCAGCCGACTTATAACGTTCATACGCAGAAGACAGGCAAACGCTGCCTTCCCTTATTTTCCGCCCTCAGACGGCCCATGTAGACGGCGCTGGAAACCTCTTTACAGAAATGAATGATACTCCCCAGATCTCAAGAAAACCTCAAGGCAAACTAAATATTTCTTCTGGCTTTCTGTAAGAAGACTGGCGCAAGTGTCTGGCCAAAGGAACGGGCAAAAAAGCGGGTGAGTCC
>DASZXF010000176.1:0-8977 GCA_035546055.1 Ktedonobacteraceae bacterium | reverse complement strand
CTGATCAGCACCCTGCGTTATGCGCAATACTACATCGATTTAAACGAGGAACTGCACCGGGCCAGCGAGCCGGAGACCGCCGACCTTTTGCGGGAGTATTACACAGCCCTGGTGCCGCCCAGTGAGCAGCCGGAGATCGGTCCAGAAGGTCTGCCGGTGGTTTTCCGCATGCTCCACATGCGCGACGTGACGATTGTCAGCGCGGGCCACAAAGCCAGAGTCCCCTACTGGCGCGGCAAAATCAGCGCGGTCGACGCCTTTGTGATCGGCGTGACCGCCGAGGAATAAGCATGCGCCAGTCAGAAAGAAAAAGAGGTGGCCTGTGGCATAATGGAGATAAGCCAGCTTAAAAGAGCGAAAGTTGCTCCGGGGGCTCCTCTTTGGGTTTGGGCGGTTCGGTGATCAGGGTGCCGGCGGCGGCGCGGCGCTCGGCTTCGGCGATGATCAGGGGAATTTTCCTGAAATCGGTGCGAAACTCTTCCATGGTTTTGGGGGAGCGCAGCGCGGCGGCTGGATGGAACATGGCGATGTAGAGCCGCTTGCGACCAGGCTTGGCACGTCCATGAATGGCGCTGATCTTCTGACCGGGAAAGAATTTGGCCATGGAGAAACGGCCCAGGGTGACGATTACCTGCGGATCAAGCGCTTCGATCTGGCGATCCAGATAGCCGTTGCAGGCGGTAATTTCTTCGGGCAGAGGATCACGGTTGTCGGGGGGACGACACTTGACGACATTTGTGATAAAGACATCAGAACGCTTGAGATTGATGCTGGCCAGAGCCTCTTCCAGCACATGCCCGGCCTGACCTACGAAGGGGCGCCCCTGCTCATCTTCGTTGCGGCCCGGACCCTCGCCGATAAAGAGGATTTTCGGATGCAGGTTGCCTTCGCCGGGCACGGATTTCTTCCTGCCACGGCACAGGCCACACTTCTGGCACACAGAGATTTCGCCGGCGATCTCCTGTAACATCTCTTCTGACGACATGGTTCCCTCTCCAATTCGACATCTCCAGAAAGATGCGTAATCAAAAATATATGTTCATGGGTTGATTGGCACGCGATCCGCTTAGAAAGCAAAAATGCTCATCAGACCCGCGCCTGACCAGGGTAAGGCGCTCGGAGAAGAGCGTGTGCTCCTCCAGCGCGGACGGGTAAGCCGTCCGCCCGCGCTGGAAAGAAGCTCCTTGTATGTCGTATTCTTTGCGCTCACACGCAAAACGGTGATTACCAGCGGCGATCAGGTGTCCGTCCGAAGCCGTTGTCACGCCGGGGACCACCGGACTGCCCACGCTGCTGACCGCCAGGGCCGCCCATGGGACGCCGCTGGCCGCCGCCGAAGCCGCCGCCACGATCTCCGTAGCCGCCGCCACCTGAGCGGTTGCCATAGCTGCCGCCACGATCTCCGTAACCGCCGCCGCGCTCGCCATAGCCGCCAGGGCCACGACCGGGCATGGCGTTGTCGCGGGAACGCGGGGCGCCACGATCTCCGTAGCCGCCACGACCGCCGCCCATACCGCCACGACCGCCACCGCTACGCGCACCGCGCTCGCTCTCCAGTTCAGCCGCCGAGGGCAGTTCACCGCTCAGCGCGGCCCGCCGCGAGAGGTTGACACGTCCCTGCTGGTCTACTTCGATGACCATGACCGTAATCTCGTCACCGACCGAAACCACGTCCTCCGGGCGCATGACCTGGTAATCGGCCAGTTGCGAGGTGCGCACCAGACCCTCTTTACCGGGCAGAATCTCCACGAACGCGCCGAAGTCCACCAGGCGGCGCACTGTACCGGTGTAAATGCGCCCGACTTCGACCTCTTCGGTCAACGCGCGCACAGCGTCGATGGCCAGTTGCATAGCCTCGCCAGACGTGGCCGAGATGTGTACCGAGCCGTCGTCCTCGATGTCGATCTTCGCGCCGCTCTCGTCCTGGATCTTGCGGATCATCTTGCCGCCCGGGCCAATCACCGCGCCGATCTTGTCGGGATTGATCTTCACGGTCTGGATACGCGGCGCGAACTCGGAGAGTTCCTCGCGCGGCGCGTCAATGGTGTCAAGCATCTTCTCCATGATAAACATGCGGCCCTCGCGCGCCTGCTCCAGCGCCTTGGCCATGATCTCGTAGGTGATGCCCTTGACCTTGATATCCATCTGTAGAGCTGTCACGCCATCGGCGGTGCCGGCAACCTTGAAGTCCATATCGCCGAGCGCGTCTTCGATGCCCTGGATATCGCTCAGGACCGCCCATTTGCCCTCGCGCTCGCCTTCGCCCGTGATCAGACCCATGGCCACGCCAGCCACCGGCGCGTGAATGGGCACACCGGCATCCATCAGGGAAAGCGTGGTGCCACAGACCGAACCCATCGAGGTGGAACCGTTCGAGGAAAGCACATCGGAAACCGCGCGGATAGTGTAAGGAAATTCGTCCTGACTGGGGATGACCGCCGCGATGGCGCGCTCTGCCAGGGCGCCGTGGCCGATTTCACGTCGACCAGGACCGCGCATAGGCTTGCTTTCGCCAGTTGAGAAAGGCGGGAAGTTGTAATGGTGCATAAAGCGCTTGCTCTCGCTCGCGGTCAGGCCATCGAGAATCTGCTCATCGCCCGGCGAGCCAAGCGTAATCACGCTCAAAACCTGTGTCTGGCCACGGGTGAAGATCGCCGAGCCATGCGTGCGCGGCAGCAGTCCCACCTCGCAGGAGATCGGACGAATCGTCTGGAGATCGCGGCCATCCACGCGGACGCCGTGATCCAGGATGTTATTGCGCACGTAAGCCTTCAGCTCTTTTTCGTAGAAGGTGATGATATCCTTCAAGCGATCCGGGAACTGCTCGCCCAGAGCGCTCACCAGTTCCTCCTGCACCATGCTCAAAGCCGCCGAGCGAGCCGCCTTGTTCTGACTGCTCACCGCCGCCTCGAAGCGCGGCAGCACAAACTCCGCCACCTTCGCCCGCAGCTCCTCGTCCACTGGCGGAGGCGTAAAGGGCCGCTTGGCGACATTCACCGCCTGGACCAGCTTCTCCTGCATCTTGATGATATCTTGCAGAGCCTCCTGGCCAAAGCGCACAGCCTCCAGCATCACATCTTCCGGCAACTCTTTCGCCCCGGCCTCGACCATCATCACCGCGTCAGCCGTGCCCGCGATAGCCAGATCCAGGCGCGACTCGCCCATCTGCGACTCCAGCGGATTAATCACCAGTTGCCCGTCCACGTGTCCCACGCGCACCGCGCCCACTGGACCGGCGAAAGGAATATCGGAAATGCTCAAAGCCGCCGAAGCGCCGACAATACCCAGCAGATCGGAATCATTCTCCTGGTCAACTGACAGCACCGTAATCACAATCTGCACATCGTTGCGATAGCCCTTGGGGAAAAGAGGACGCAGGGGGCGATCAGCCAGGCGGCAGGCCAGGATCGCATGTTCCGTCGCGCGGCCCTCGCGCTTGATAAAACCGCCAGGAATCTTGCCAGCGGCGTACATACGTTCTTCTACATCTACAGTTAAGGGAAAAAAGTCAATGCCTTCGCGAGGCTCATCGCTGCCAACCACAGTGGCCAGAATGACCGTATCGCCGTAGCGCACCAGCACAGCACCGTTGGCCTGTTCCGCCACCCGGCCTGTCTCAATACTCATCACGCGGCCACCGATAACAGCTTCTTGACGGTGAATCATAGTTCCTCCGACTACTAGATATCCCCAGGAGCCTGTGCATTGGTCTCCTGGCAAGAGACCTCCTGTCGCCATGTCAGCCTTCGTCTCAAGGGGTCTATCTTCTTCTCTAACAACTAACGTCCCCTGCTTTTCCTGCTCTATCAATAGGTATCCAGACTGCTTCAGCCTCTAATGGGACATTCTGGATATATCTATTCCTGTTTATCTCTTCTACTCTGTCTATAGCGTATATGGTCGAATTCTGGCACTTCGCGTTATCACTATGGTGTGGCTACGCTTGTTTTACCTGTTCGCGTG
The DNA here is from genome assembly GCA_035546055.1 of Ktedonobacteraceae bacterium. Taxonomy (GTDB): domain Bacteria; phylum Chloroflexota; class Ktedonobacteria; order Ktedonobacterales; family Ktedonobacteraceae; genus Paraktedonobacter. Next base: position 5,014 of record DASZXF010000176.1, on the reverse strand, counting down.
CCCTGCCTGCCGGGCAGGGACAAAATCTGCATGTCGTGGGGCTTTACGCCTGCCCCTTGTCTGTTCTTCCACGTCTCTAGATCGCGTACATCGAGTGTGCGGGGAACTCGCGGGTTAATTTGGTAAATCGTTACTATCTCTCTTCAACACAGCAAATGGTCTGCTACGGTGGGAGAAAAAGTGGAGCCGCGGTCGGCCAGAAAGGCGGCGCTGGCCAGAAAAATGCGCCGACCGCACCCAACACAACCATCTAATTAATGGCGCAAGCCAAGTTTGGCAACCAGAGCACGATAGCGCTCGGGGCTTTTCTTACTCAAATAAGTAAGTAACCGGCGGCGCTGGCCGACCATCTGCATCAGACCCCGGTGGGAATGCAGGTCGTGTTTATGGACTTTGAGGTGCTCGGTGAGCTGATTAATTCGATGAGTCAACAATGAAACCTGGACTTCAGGCGAGCCTGTATCAGTCTCATGAACGCGGGCCTCAATAATGACTTCCGCTTTCTCTTCAGTGGTAAACGGCACGGTTTTTTCTACCTCCTGTTGTGCCAAGATAAGCAAGGGAAACGCTCTATTCGCATTATAGTTCAACCGCGAAAGAGTTTCAAGTCCTCGCTTCTCTTTCTCCAGGGTTTTTCATAAGTCGTTTGCCACCGACGGCGGCGAGAAGCCAGAGGAGAGAAAGATGCGGAACACCCGCACCCGGCAGGGACGCTGCGCTCCCTGCACCCCCGCTGGTGATGGCCCTGGCTTGACTTTGAGAAACCCTGTCTCTTTCTCATTGGGTTATGGACAAATGCCGCCCCGAACCCGTTCTCCTTTATCAGAGGGTGGGGCGGCATTTGTCCATAAGATCTTACTTAATGGTGACTTTCGCGCCGACCTCGGCCAGCTTCTCAGCGATCTTCTGGGCCTCTTCTTTGGAGACGCCCTCTTTGACCGGCTTAGGAGCGTTGTCAACGACCTCTTTGGCCTCTTTCAGACCCAGGCCGGTGAGTTCGCGCACGACTTTAATGACCTTGATCTTCTCGGCGCCGACCTCGCTGAGGATGGCGTCGAACTCGGTCTGCTCTTCGACAGGCGCGGCGGCGGTCGCTTCGGCGGCGGCCACAGGCGCGGCGGCGGCGGCCACAGGCGCGGCGCTGACGCCCCACTTCTCCTGGAGGGTCTTGGTGAGCTCAACCAGCTCAAGGACGTTCAATTTCTCAATTTCACCAATGATGCTATCAACTGCTGCGGACATGATATTCCTCCTGATAATCGGCTATTACTCCGCGCCGCCCTGTAACTGTTCGGCACGTGCTTGAATGACGTAACAAAGATCGCGCAGAGGCGCGTTAAACAAACCAACGAGACTGGCCGCCGGTCCCTGGATGGTTCCCACCACCTGGGCCTTGACCTGATTCTTGCCGCCGGGCAATTTCGCCAGGCTCTCGACCTGCTGGGCCGAAAGCGCGCGTCCGCCCATGATGCCGGACTTGAGCACGACAATCTTCGAGGTCTGGACGTAATCGTTGATTACTTTGGCCGTGGCAACCTCATCCTCATAGCCAAAGGCAACCGCCGTCTGACCATTGAAGATGCTTTTGTCCAGTTCGTCCATGTTATTCCGCTCTGAGGCAATGCGCAGCAGCGTATTCTTGGCAATCTGGAATTCCACTTTGGCCGCGCGCATTTTCGCGCGCAGTTCGTTCATGTCCTTGACGTTCAACCCCTGCGTCTGCACCAGAATGGTGACAGCCGCGCGGCTGAGCTTGTCGGTCAATTCCGTGATTTTTTCGGTTTTGGCCTGTGTAGGCATCTCGCGTCTACTCCTTTCCGCTGGAGTGTGTAGCGGCGGTTTCCCGCCGTGAGCAGGTCTGCTCAACAAAAATGGCCTCCGGTTTCCCGAAGACCATGGCGAGTTCATTTGTCATCGTTCAAAGCCGCGCGGGCGTGAACCAGGGGCAGACAGCCACAACCCGGTTCGCGCCGCCCAACAGCAGCGAGCAAACGCAACAATTGACCTCGGCAAGCCGGCTTCATGGGTAGAGAAGCCATTTACATGCCAGCTGGCATACTTGCTATCTTCGGTCCCCTGACATAGAGTCAGAAGCAAAAGAATTCTTTTTATCCCTGATGGATGAAGAAAACAAAAAGCGCTTTAAGCCAGAAAAATTCTTACGCGGGCTTCAACGCGGTCGCCGTGGCGACATCCAGGCGCACACTGGGCGACATGGTGGAAGAAAGCACCACGCTCTTCACATAGGTGCCTTTGGCGCCAGACGGGCGGGCGCGCATAACCGCGTCCATCACCGAAGTCAGGTTGGCGAGCAGAGCATCCTCTGTGAAAGACATCTTGCCGGCTGGAATATGCAGCAGGGCCGTGCGGTCGACTTTAAACTCAACGCGACCGGCCTTGACATCCTGAACCGTGCGGGCGACATCGAAGGTGATGGTGCCAGCTTTCGGGCTGGGCATCAGACCGCGCGGGCCGAGCTTTTTACCAAGGCGCCCGACCTTACCCATGACATCGGGAGTGGCGATGGCCACGTCAAAACCGAGCCAATCGGCCTCGATCTGCTTGATCAGGTCGTCCAATCCGACGAAATCCGCCCCGGCGGCTTCGGCCTCACTGGCCTTTTCGCCCTGGGCGAAGACCAGCACCTTCATCTCCTTACCGGTGCCAGCCGGGAGCATGGCCACTCCGCGTACCATCTGGTCCGCGTGACGAGGATCAACTCCCAGCTTCATATGGACCTCAAGCGTCGAATCGAACTTGACATAGTTTATTTTCTTGAGGAGTGTAATTGCTTCCGCAGGCTCGTACAACTTCTCGCTCTCGACAAGTTTCAAAGCCTCCAGATATTTTTTTCCGTGCTTTGCCATTGTATATGTATGCCCTCCTTGTGGCGTCTATCACCGCAGTGACTTTCGGGCGACGAAAATATTCGTCTGATAAGCTAATCTTGCAGCGTAATGCCCATGCTGCGAGCCGTCCCCAGGATCATGCTCTCAGCGCCCTCAATGGTGATCGCATTGAGGTCTTTCATCTTCAGCTCGGCGATCTCGCGCAGCTTGGCGCGGTCGATCTGGCCAACTTTGGTCTTGTTGGAAGTCGCCGACCCCTTATCAATGCCAACCGCCTTCTTCAGCAGGTCCGGCACCGGCGGCGTCTTGGTGACGAAGGTAAACGAACGATCCTCGTAAATGGTGATTTCGGCAGGAATAACCAGGCCCACCTGATTGGCGGTGCGCTCGTTGTACTCCTTGCAGAAAGCCATAATATTGACACCCTGCGGACCAAGCGCGGTACCGATTGGCGGCGCGGGATTTGCTTTCCCAGCCGGGATCTGTAACTTCACCACAGCCTTGACACGTTTTGCCATTTTAAAACTTACTCCTCAAGCACGGGTTCTTTGCTTCTTGCCCCTGACACTCACGGCACCACTGAGAGCGCCGGTCAAAACGACAAGAACAGATTTAGATTTTTTCGACCTGGAGGAAATCCAGGACCACCGGGGTTTCCCGGCCAAAGAACGAAACCAGCACTGTCACCTTGTTGCGGTCCATGTTAATTTCGCTCACCGTCCCGATAAACTCGGTGAACGGCCCATCAATCACACGTACACTCTGACCCTTGGAGAAACTGACCTTGGCTTTCGGTTTCTCCGTCTCTTTCGTGACCTGCTTGAGAATAGAACGAATCTCATCCTCCAGCAGCGGCACCGGGCGAGTACCAGAGCCAACAAAGCTCGTGACTCCAGGCGTGTTACGTACAACATACCATGCCTCATCGCTCATGATCATCTCCACCAGCACATAGCCGGGATAGGTCTTGCGCTGCACAGTACGCCGCTGTCCCTGTTTGATCTCCACCTCTTCTTCCATCGGTACAATGACCCGGAAGATTTTATTGCGCATGTCCAGCGAGGCAATACGCTTTTCGAGGTGATTCTTCACCTTATTCTCGTAGCCCGAATAAGTGTGGATCGCGTACCAGGCAGGGTTCCCTGCCTCTGGACTCCCTCCCCGCCGGGGTTCGGACTGCCCAGATTCGTCGGTATGTTCAGTAACCACAGCTATTCCCCTCTGTATTCCCTGGATCGCACTACTTACCTGTGATCGCCTTGAAAGCTTGGAGCAACCCCTGATCTACCAGACCCAGAACCAGGCCTATCGCCGTGGATACCAGAATGACTACCAGGGTCATGTTGCGGGCCTCTACGAATGTCGGCCAGGTGACTTTGTAACGCAACTCGCGATACGACTCGCGCACGAAACGCACGAGCGCCCAGTTGCGGAAACCGCCCGATTTCTTGCCGGACGCCTGAGATGATACCCTGGCGTCACGCTTGACCGGCTTACTGGCCGGCTTGCTCTGGCGCTCCTGGCGAGCGGACGCTCTGGCGCTCTTCAGCTCTTTTTCGCTTACTTGCGCCTTTGTCTCTTCCATTTCGCTCTGGCCAGAGCTTTTTTTCTTCTCGGACATTTTGTTTGCCACGTTCAACCTTTCTCGATCAGTCATTTAGAGTAGTGACCGCGCTACTCTTTATTTGGTTTCACGATGAGACGTGTGTACGCGACAGGTTGGGCAGAACTTTCTCAATTCGAGACGTTCAGGGTTGTTCTTTTTGTTTTTCGAGGTCGCATAGTTGCGCTGCTTGCACTCGGTACAAGCCAGGACGGCGACAATGCGATTCTCTTTACCTTTACTGGCCATTTTTATTAACTCCTCAATTGTGGGGGTGTAATCATAGCATTACGCATTATAGCGGGTTTCGAGATTCCTCACAAGGGCTACAAATATGAGTTACCCAAAAACCCTATCTCTCTACGTTCTATCTTACACCTCTCTCTACCTTTACAACGCCGCCGGGCAGGCTAGAGTCGCGGCCAGTTCGGAAAAGACCCTCGGCGCTGCTAGACCACTCCGACCCAATGAATGTATCATCAGCATACCAGATTGTACTAGTAGACTGTCAAACTCCATCCGCAAAGTGCGCCGCCTGCGGCGGCGCGGGAAGAGGGGAAAG
>DASZXF010000175.1:0-9174 GCA_035546055.1 Ktedonobacteraceae bacterium | reverse complement strand
GCAGCGCATCAAATGGCTGAGCGATAGTCAGAAGACGCAACTGGCCCTGGAGGAATTGCAAGAAGCCCTCAACCTGGCCACGCCTCCGCGCCGCATCGAGTGCTACGACATCTCCAACACCCAGGGCACCAACTCTGTAGGCGCGATGGTGGTCTTCGAGTCCGGGCGCCCGCGCAACAGCGAGTATCGGCGCTTCAAAATCAAAACCGTCGAGGGCGCCAACGACTTCGCCAGTCACCAGGAGGTCTTGCGCCGCCGCTTCCGCAAAGCCGCCTCGCAACAGGAAGCTGAGCTGGAAGCCGAGGCTGAAATAGCTATCGAAGACGCCAGTCAGCCGCCGTATACCGAGGAAGCGCCTGCGCCGGCAGCAAGCGAGGCCAGCAGCAACGGGCACCCGGCGCCCGAGGAGGAAGAAGCGAGCGACGTTATCGCCGAGGAAAACGGCGCAGCCGGGTCAGGCGACGGCGAGACGGCGGGCAGCGAGATGCATCACGCCTGGACGCTGCCGGATCTGGTAATTATCGATGGTGGCAAGGGTCACTTGAGCGCGGCCATGGAAGTTATGCGCGAACTCAAGCTTGATATTCCCACCATCGGGGTAGCCAAAGAGGAGGGTTCGCACAGCAAACTCACCACCGCGGAGGAAATCTACATCCCTGGCGCCAACGAACCAATCATCCTGCCGCGTAGTTCGCAGGGACTCTATCTTCTCCAGCGCATTCGCGACGAAGCGCACCGTTTTGGCATCACCTATCACCGTAAAGTGCGCTCCGAAAAAACCTTCAAGTCCGTGCTGGATGAAATACCGGGCATTGGTCCCAAACGCAAAAAAGCCCTCCTGCTCCACTTTGGTTCGGTCAAAGCCATCAGCAGCGCCAGCGTCGACGAACTGGCCGCGCTGGACGGCATGACGCGTGACGCGGCAGAAAAGGTCAAGGAATATATAGCCAGGGTGGAATAGGACCGGCGGGCTGGCGTGTTTTTGCATGTGAGCAGAGAATATTTCTCCCTCGGTTGATCGAACAGGCAGTGTTAGCACTCTCAGTACCTGATTGACAACACGACCTTAGCGCGCTACTATAAAAGAGAGGAGCGCGCGGAACGACGTGCTCCGAAACCAGGCAAGTTTTGTAATTATGTGAGGATCATTAACCCTATGCCAACGTATGAATACCAATGTAAGAGTTGTGAGCACCGTTTTGAAGTCTGGCAAAAAATGACCGATGAGGCGCTCACTATCTGCCCGGAGTGCAAAGGTCCCATCCGCCGCGTCCTTTTCCCGGCGGGTATTGTTTTCAAAGGCTCCGGGTTTTATAAAACCGATCACGGCAGCGGCGCGGTGATCAGCGAAAACAACCACAACCAGAGCGAAACGAAAGAGAACAAAGAGGGCGGCGCGAAAAAAGAGGGCAGTAGCGAGACAAAGGCGGCCAGCAGCGACAGCAAGTCTACTCCCTCAAGCGGAGAAAAGGCCAGCGCGGCGGCAGACTAGCCAGAGAAAGAGCAAGCGATATGGCTGAATCCACTTTCGCCACCATCCAGAGGCGCCAGATCGAGATCACCATAGGCGAGCTATTGCTCACCTCAGACCATTACATACGCCTGGGAATCGCCGAGCGCTTGCGCCACCTGATCGCCCACGCCGATCCCAGCATGGATCTCACGCTTCTGAGCGAGTCCGCGCGGGACGAGCTGGCCGAACTGGGTCTTTTGCCGCGCGAAGAATGAAGTCAATATGAAACATCCCTGATTGCCACTGAGATGACCATCAGGGATGTTTCGCATTTGGGGGACGGCTGGACCTGGCTATAGCTACCATGCAGGCTTAAAACAGGTTGCCTGTTTTAAATCAAGGAAATCCCCCAATATTCCTATCTTTCCACTCAATCTTGGATAAACCTCTATCCGAGAAGGTATAGTTTGAGTATCCATAAAGAAAATTGCAGGAAGAAGTCAGGTAATCGAGGGAATGCAATTACAAAACAAGGATGTGCGGGAGGACACCATCCGCGATCTCCAGAATCAGGTCAACGAGTTGACTGCGGCCAGATTGCTGCTTGAGGAAGAAGTCGAGCAACTCAAGGCCGAGCTGGTGCAAAAGGAACGTTTTGCCGCGATGATCGCCCATGAGTTGAGAAGCCCGCTGACACCTATTATTAATTACGCTCAGATGATTGCTCGCCCCAATCAGCGCCGCGAGACTATTGAGCGTGGCAGCCAGATTATTGTCAGCCAGTCCTGGCGTCTGGCCCGCCTGGCCAAAGATATGCTGGATGTGTCCAGGCTTTCTTCCGGCCAGTTTACCCTGAAATGCCAGTCTTGCAACCTGACTCAGGTCGTGAAAGAACTGGTCGAGCAGGTCAAACCGGTCGCCCCTTTCCACAAGTTTGAACTGGAACTGCCTTCTGAGCCGCTGATGGGTAACTGGGACCGCGACCGCTTGCAGCAGGCCGTTGGCAACCTGGTAGATAACGCCATTAAATATTCCGACGACGAAACGACCATCACCCTCAAGGTCTGGACGACAGAGGAACAGGCTCATGTCAGCGTCCATAATGTCGGCACCAGCATTCCGAAATCACAAATTGATCAGTTGTTCCGTCCCTTCTCGCGCCTGAAAACTCCGGTCCCGCAGGATGGGACTGGCCTGGGTCTCTTTATCACTAAATCGATTATCGAAGCGCATAATGGTGAGTTGCGCCTGGAAGAATTGCCCGAAGGACAGGGCACGACCTTTTCTTTCACTTTGCCTTTCTAACTCCTGGTAAGATGCCAGACTCTACATGCCGCCCGCGCGGCAACGAATGAAAAATGGGGACACTTCATGCCCCGGCAGAGGGCTGACCGCCCTCTGCACTCCCGCTTTTCCCCGGCGGATGAACCAACCCTCTGCACATTCGCCCGTTATCTATGTCCTTCCCTGTCTGCGAATAGGGGTGAAGAGGCCGAGAATTGAGACCAGGGCACCGCCGCAGCCTACCAGGCCCAGGACAGGCGAGGCGCCGCTGTGAGCTGCCAGGGCGGTAAAAAGCGCGGCTCCTATGGGCGCGGGCGCGGAGGTCAGGGTCCAGAAAGCCGAGGTAACACGGCCCAGCAGATAATCGGGTGTGATCTGCTGACGCAGCGAGATGGAGCAGATGCCGGTCAGCGAGGAGGTGAAGGTGAAGACGCCCGCCAGCGCGCAGATCAGCCAGAGGTCCATGGAAAAGCCGATGAGGGCCAGGGCGACAAACTGAACCGATGTACCGCCTATCCAGCAAACGGCAAAGCCCCAGCTTTTTCTCATGCGCGGCGTGAGCAGACCAGCGAGAACCCCCCCGACGCTGGCCAGACCAAAGACCAGGCCGACTGTGCTATCATTCTGCCCCAGGTCATGCTTGACATGGAAGATAAAAAGATCCAGCGCCCCGGAGGTCAGCAGACCGGTCAGAAAGAGGGTGACGGTGAGAGCGCGCAGAACCGGCTGCTGCCAGAGAAAGCGTAGTCCGGCCAGAAACTCCTGGCGCAGCCCACCGCGCGTCTGCGTCTCTCCCGGCAGGCTGATCTGCTCGGTCTCGCCCAGACGCATGAGGTCGAGCGGCGCAATGCGCAACACGGGTCGCAGACGAATCAGCAGAATGGAAAGCGCGGAAACGGCAAAGGAGAGCGCGTCAACCGTAATGGCCACGCTGGGTCCAAAAGCCCCGGAGATCAGGCCTGCCAGAATGGGACCGAGAATAAAAGAGATGGCCTGGGTGGCCTGTAAACGGCTATTGGCTTCGCTGAGCTGATCGGGGTCAACCAGGTTGGACACAGCCGTAATATATGTCACCTGGAAGACCATGCCCAGCGCGGAACCCAGCGCCACCACGGCAAAGATCAGCCAGAGATGAGGACCGCTCAGCCACCAGCCCAGCGGAATAGAGGCATAGAGAAAGGTGCGCAGGATATCGCAGAAGATCATCAGGCGGCGGCGATCCAGGCGATCCGCCAGCCAGCCCGCGAACAGACCCGTGACCACCTGCGCAACGCCAAAGACCGCTGTCACCAGGCCCATCATGGCAACTGAACCCGTAGCCTGGAGCACCAGCAGGGGAATAGCAATGGTCGCGAAGGCATCTCCCAGCACCGAAAGCGTCTGTCCAAGCCAGAAAATCGTGAAATGTCGATTGCGCCAGAGCCGCGCGCCCGGTGGAGCGTCTGGCTGGCTGAGAAAAACTGACTTTTCCACCATAGCTTGAGAAGAATGTTGTTCCCGCATAATAACCTGCTTTGCACATGACTGGTTCCTACCTGTTGCCGGATGGCTGCATACTCACCAGGACGGGCAGGCGCGTTCATGCATATTTATGGAAGCGACGAAGCAGCCGCCCACCCTTTTGCCGCTCGCCCGTCAAACGGGTGAGCCATCAGGCAGGAGACTGCTCCGCGAACTGCGCATGAAGCGGATCAGGCATGGTTGAAAGCAGGAGCGATACAAAGCTCGCCAGCAAGGTACACCATTGATAACTATTGTGACAGGCGCAAAGGACTCTCGTTTTCACGCGATGGAAGTTTTAAACCGCAATGGAAACAATAGCGGAAGTAACCAGGACTCTGAGCACCACAGCGACCGCACATTACCCCCTGCTCATTCTCGCTGAGGAGGGTCGCCGCCTGTTCCGGGATCTCCGGTAAGAACATTGTAGAGGTTTCGCCGAGAATTTGCAAGACCATGGCACGCATGGCATCAAGGATTGCTCATCATGGCAAAACTGATGCCTGTCTGTATCTCTTTTCAAATGACAGGACAGGTCATCGCTTGACAAAACGATACGAGTCGTATATATTCTTACCGAATATATGGATACGAACCGTATCGTTTACAAACTGGTGAGAAGCCAGTGATAGAAGAAAAGAGAGTAAAATGAATCTTACTGATCAACGTGTTGTCATTCTTGGGGGAACGTCGGGTATCGGGCTGGCAACAGCATCCAGGCTGGCCGAGGCGGGCGCGCAGGTGGTGATAGCGGGGAGGTCCGCAGAAAGGCTGCAACAGGCGCTGGCGAACCTCAAGGGGACGGTGACGGGCGAGGTCGTTGATGCGACTTCACGCGCAGAGGTGGAGAGCCTGTTCCGCCGCCTGGGCGCTTTTGATCATCTGGTGCTGACCCTGGCCAGCCATGAAGGGATGGGAGATTTCCGCACGCTTGATTTCGCGATGCTGCGCCGGGTGTTTGAGGCCAAGTTCTGGCCGCAACTGAGCGCCGCGCAGGCCAGCCTGGACTATTTGCGCAAGGATGGCTCGCTGACCCTCGTCACGGCGGTGACGGGCCACACGGCGTATGCTGGCGCGACAGGCTTTGCGGCGGTCAATGGTGCGCTGGAGGCTGTGGTTCCAACTCTGGCCCTTGAATTGCAGCCGTTGCGCGTCAATGCGGTCGCTCCTGGCGGTGTTGATACGCCGTTCTGGGGCGAATGGCCTGATGAGATGCGCGCAGAGTTTTTCGCGCAGGCCGCTGCTGTGGTACCGGTCAAGCGGATTGGGCGCGCGGAAGATGTGGCCAGCGTGATCGCCATGTTGATTGACAACACTTTTATGACCAGCAACATCATCGATTGCGATGGAGGCGCGAGTATCAGGTCGTCCTGGTAGACCAGCGAACAGGGCATTGCTCCTGTACATCACATTTACCACGCGATCCTTTGTCTCTCGATGAAAAGGATACTCTATGAAACCCATTGCTCAACAAACTATTCTGGTAACCGGGGCAACTGACGGACTGGGCAAGCAGACCGCGCTGGCACTGGCGAGGCAGGGGGCGACAGTGCTACTGCATGGCCGCGATCCGCAACGCCTGGAAAGTACGCGGCGGGAAATTCAACAGGCCACAGGCAACACACACCTGGAAAGCGATCTGGCTGACTTCGCTGAGCTTGCTCAGGTGCGCCAGTTCGCAGAGACGCTGCGGAGCAGGCATCCACGTCTTGACATGGTGATTAACAACGCCGGCATCGGCGGAGGCAAACGGGGTGAAATGAAGCGTGAGACGAGCAAAGATGGCTATGAATTGCGCTTCGCAGTCAACTATCTGGCGCCTTTTCTGCTCACTCGTCTGTTGCTGCCCAGTTTACGCCAGGCGGCACCCGCTCGTATTGTCAATGTAGGTTCAGTCGGGCAGGCTCCGCTTGATTTTAACGATGTCATGCTGGAACGTCATTACGATGCCATGCAGGCCTACAGTCAGAGCAAGCTCGCCCTGATTATGCTGACCTTTGATCTCGCCGATGAGCTAAAAGGAGAACAGATCACTGTCAACTGCCTGCACCCGGCGACCTTTATGAATACCAAAATGGTCTACGAGTCGGTCGGCTATACTCTGAGCACTGTCGAGGAGGGTCTGCGCGCAGTGCTGCACCTGGCCACTTCCCCCGCTTTAGACAATGTGACCGGTCAATACTTCGATCAGTTGCGCCAGACCCGCGCCCACCGCCAGACATACGACCAGCGGGCTCGCCGCCGCCTGCGCGAACTGAGCGAACAACTGACAGGACTGGCGAGCGAAAAAGCCAGCTCCACGTAATCTTGAGCGGTGTGTGCCCGCTCTGCTGGCACACACCGCTCGTCCATTTTTCGGTCGCCAGCGGGCGGGAAGAGGTTGACTTTTCAGAAGTTGCGCATTATAGTCTTATGAGTTCCATTATTACCTCTATTCAGTGGTGCTTCCTCCCCTCACATTGAGAAAGAAAAATGCATGTTTGAACTGGCTCACACAGCCTGGCCCCGCTTTGGGGGCGACCGAGCGCACCGCTCGCTTCTTCGTATTCCTGCTTTACATGTCCCTCCCACCTGGCTCAGAATCGCGCTGCCGCTTTCTCCTGGTATTGATCCTGCCGAAGCCTCTCCAGGAGGCGCAATTGTCGCATCTGATGAGATATTACGTGTAGTACACGCCGGAGTACTCTCAGCCATCAGGCTCGATGGAGCGCTGCTCTGGCAACTGGACCTCGCGCGCTTCGTTCCCAGGAAATGGCGTTGGGAGGGATTTTGTTCGCTCCCTATAGCGCTATCCAATGGAGAAACACTGATCTATCTCCCAAATGCGCTGCTGATAGTTAATCACACCGGTCAGGCTCGTCAACTGCGACACCTGTTCGCCTTTGAGCAATCACAGAAGCCCATCGCAGATGGCCTTTCCCTCAGTGATCCTGAAACTTCTCCCAATCTCACCTATAGCGGCTGGCTGCTCAGTTCAAATGCGTGTGGAGAAGTATATGTCTTCAAGACGAACCACTGGCAGAAGTGCGGCAGCTATGGCTATGACATTACCATGCCTGCTGTGTATCAGGATGACTCGCTGGCTATCGCTGGCTACTATAACAGCGGCTTCTGCCGGGTGAATCTGGATGGAAGCCTTCGCTGGCGAACCAATCTGAATGAAGCTGATCTCATTCCCACCCTCAACTATGACGAGGTGGCCGCTGTAGGAGCGTTGAATACTGGATGTTCGGCCTTTTTTGCCCCCGATGGCCAGCAGATCGGCGAGTACCCCTATCCCGCTACGTTCGCGGTTTACCCGGATGGCGGCTGGATCGCGCGCTCAAAGCAACGCCTGGCACGCTTGACCCCGGCAGGCCAGGAAATATGGGCCTGTGATGTGCCAGCGGGCAAATCCCCCTCGTCGTTTGTCGAACAACCGCTGGTGGACAGCACTGGCTTTAGCTTTACACGCCAGCCGGAAGGCTTTCTCTGCTGCGATCCCCAGGGGCATCCTGCCTTTGAAATACGCTGGCCCGGCAGCGAACCGGGTTTCTTGAGCATTGTCGCGCCGGGTACCATCGCCTGTATTGTAGAGCATGAATTGCTGATAGGCCATGCCTGAGACGTGACGGGTATCCTGTAGAAATCTACAGGGTCAGCCCGATCAAATGGCCTGGAAGAAAAACCGGCTAAACTAGCGGCGCGGCGCGCGGGTTAAGGAGATATACTTACCAGCGTGCAGAGGAATCTCCAGGCATGGCCCGGCGGCCAGGCGACACTGATTGTGGAACCCGGCGTAACCAGGCCGTATGAATGACGCGCTCGCTTTATCATCTGCGTGCGAGGCGGAAGACCAGAACGCGTCATCTCACCCTGCTACCGGATGTAGCAGCGGGGGCTATGCCGGGCAGAGTCCACAAGCCAGTTACCAGACCTCCATCATCCGTCTGCACAGACGTATTTTGGAACAGTGAGCACTCATCCTGCATGATGGCGATGACGCCAGCGAAAGGAGGAAACGATGACACAATGGGCATATAAAGTTGCGTATATTGATTACCGGGGGCGTATTTCCTGCGAGGGTCTGGAGACCCTGCGCGGGGAAAATGAGCGCCGGAGCACTTTCGCGCGGCGCTACATGAATACACTGGGGAAGGAAGGCTGGGAACTGGTGGGTATTCAGCCTCTCACCGGCAATTCCGCGTACTACGTCTTCAAGCGCGCCGCGCAGGAGGGCGATTTTGTCGAGGAGAATCCACCGGCCAGCGCTCCCCAGGGACAGCCAACCGGCGGCCCAACCGTCGAGAACGTCTGACGTAATCAGGACCGAGAAGCGCGCCTCTTCCTTCCCTTATCCGCGCGCTTCTCTGATCCCTGATTTTCGTTGTATCCCTCCCGGGAATACAAACTATCAGTCCTCCCCACTTTTTCCAGCACCGCAAGGCACGTTTCCCCTCCCCACCCAAGGGAAAGGATGAGGTTTGGCGAGCGCGCAACGCTCGCCAAACCTCATCCAAAAAGAGGGGGCGGGGCGCCACCCAGCGCTTGAGGCCGCCTCAGAAAAAGGAGGGAGAACTCATGACGGCCTGGGCTTGCGAGGCGCCGCAGGCGCCGAGGATGCGAGAAAAAGGATTCGCCAACGGGATCAATCTTTACCAATCCCTGGTGTATGCTGCGCCTCTCACTGCTTGAGAGGCAGCCGATACTTTTTGCACAACCCTGTCCATTGCTCCCCTGCGTATACTACTCATGAGAGCAGAGGGTTGCTCCTGGGTTTCATTCTGGTCCATCTGTCAGACGATTATCTCCAGGCTGTTGGAGATAGAAAGCGTGAGAGGAGTGTGAAGATGTCTCTGATGAAAGCCGTCCAGGTATCTCACGCGGGAGGTGCCTTTGAACTCGTTGAGCGAGCGCTGCCGGAGCCAGAAGCAGGCCAGGTCCGGCTGAAAGTCGCA
>DASZXF010000174.1:0-9783 GCA_035546055.1 Ktedonobacteraceae bacterium | reverse complement strand
GAGGAGTCAAAGAAAGGGTTCGCCAACGGGATCAAAGTTGGGAAGGACTCATGCATCATTTCCCCTGGATGGGGAGGGGAAACACGCCTGGCGGTGCTGGAAAAAGTGGGGAGGACTGATAACTTCTGCTGTCAAAATGGGAAAAGCGCAGGAGCAGAATGAATCGAAATGGTTTGCAAAGCGAGGTAATGGCGGGTGGCGGAGGAGGTGGGATTCGAACCCACGAAGGCTATTCACCTTACACGATTTCCAGTCGTGCTCACTAGACCACTATGAGACTCCTCCAGATGGCGGAGAGAGTGGGATTCGAACCCACGAGGGCTTGCACCCTACCGCTTTTCGAGAGCGGCACATTCGACCACTCTGACATCTCTCCGTGCCGGAGTATAACATATCCCATCTTTCTTGGCAAGCGCTTTTTGGCGTGCTTTGGCCAATATGGTAAAAATTCATGACAGAAAGAGCGGCGGCCTCGCAGATCGCCGGCCACCGCTCACACAAACGCTCTCCCACGCCCTCCTACTCCTCGCCCTCGTTAATCGCTCCCTGCTCATAGAGCCAGCGAGCAAAGCGCATATATTCGTCTCCTTCAAGGCGCTGGCGCATTTCGGCGTTTTGATACAAATTCTCGTGCAGTTGAACCAGTTTGATGGCCTCTTCCCAGAAAAACCCCCGTTCCATCAGATCTTCTACCTGGCGCTGCTCCTGACGCGTCCTTTCCCGAAAATCTCCCAACTCAACATATTTTCCATACTCACTGTATTCTGACGGCTGCTTATTACGTTTCATAGAAGCCCTCCAATCTCAGTTCTCGCCTCATGATAACATGAGTGTAGCGGGATTGCTTCTCACTACTTTTTTCATCGACCCTTTCGCTGCTTTCTAAAGCCCCACGCCAAACCCCAGCAGTCACCAGCGCGGAGATAAGCGGATTGCTCGTTCCTGACGCTGCTGGAACGAGCGCAGAGTTTGCTCAGTTCAGGACTTCCAGCAAAGAGATCTGTGACCAATGGCAATATTCCTGGCGCTCTCTTCTGACTAAACTGGCTCTCAAGAGGTACTCGAATGTTGTGAAGCCTGCGCCCTGAAGCGCTTTTGCAGGCCCGGTTAGAAGAGGAGGACTGTTTCTATGGGTGTGCCAGCGACTATCAGTGATATCTGGGCACGGTTCGCCGCAACACGCGATCCCGCGCTACGTGACGAATTGATTACCACCTATACTCCCCTGGTCCGCTTTGTCGTAGGCCGTCTTGGCATTCCACCATCCTGTCTGTTAGATGCCGACGACCTGCTCAGTTGTGGAACCATTGGACTGATCAATGCCATTGACCGTTATGATCCCACCCGGGGCAGCCGCTTTGAGTCCTTCGCCACCACGCGTATCCGTGGTTCGGTGATCGATCATCTCCGCTCGCTCAACTGGCTCCCTCGCACAGCGATGGCGCGCATTCGCCAGATGGAATACGCCATCGCCAACCTCGAACAACGCCTGGGACGCCCGCCCAGGGAAGAAGAGATCGCCGCAGAGGCCAATATCAGCACTTCTCGCTATCGTCAGATGTTGCAAGAGGCGGGTACAATAGTCTTATCATTAGATGCTCCTCTCGGGCCGCTCGCTCAAGAAGAAGGTCTGACTTCTCTGGCAGACCTGCTGGAGGACGAGCGCTCACCGGAGCCTGATGAGCAGGTCGAGGCTCAGGAGCTGATGGCCCTGCTGCGCGTTGCCCTGGATGGGTTGCCAGAACGCGAACGCATGCTTCTCGCCCTTTACTACCGCGAGGAATTGACAATGAAAGAGATTAGTAAGATTATGAACGTCTCCGAGTCACGCGTTTGCCAGTTGCATATTCAGGCCATTCTGCGCCTGCGTAACGCGCTGGATATCCAGCAGGAGACCCGGCACGCCAGACATGCTCGCCGCCAGCACATTGCAACTGGCACCGCACAACGAACGTCTTAGATATTCGTAGTGATTATAATAGAAGGTGTACCGTCATTGGCAAAGCACAGCTCCCTGCTGCCGGCAGGTTTTTCTGGCAAACTGTGCCATAATCGGCCTGGAACAGCGATCATCTCTGATGCTCGCAACGTTTATATAATGAATAGTGTAAGAGGGCACACGATTTATTTCGGTAGCTGGCACTCATCTGTCCAAATAGTCGTGCTTCCCCTCTGAACGAGGGAGGAACCCCTTACCCTCTAGAAACTTTCGTTTCTGACGATTATCATAGACAGGGTGGTAGTGAAGAGACGACGATGATCTCTTCTTTTCCCTGAGATCATATCTGTTGTTTCTAGATTGTGAGAATGCAATATGGAAGAGGCCATTGTAGATGTCGCGCTCGATCTCAATCAGCCTCCCCCTGAGAAAAGCTCTCAGCCGGAGGCTCAACAGGATAGACGCTCGGATCGGCGAGATCAGACTCCATTTCTGGCTCCTGTCTCGCAGGTTGAGCATGTATCCTCTCCTGTCTGGTCTCAGGCGCAGCTCTCAAGCTGCCCCTCAGAAAGGAGTCTGGAGCTAGATAGCTCCTGGTCGCACGAACGTGCTGCACGGGTAGAAGCCCTGCGCCAGTGCGTCGCCAGCGGCACATATCTTGTCGATAGCGCCGAACTGGCTGGCTGCATTTTGCGCAACTCTACTCGTTTTGCGGAGACCCGCTAGCCTTTTCTGGTCTTTGCCGGTCATTTTGTACAATTTTGCTGTACAACGTTTTTCTATCCTGAGTCGAACGCTCGGTGGTAGTCGATGTAGTGTGTAGGATTGTGTCTACCCTTCGCGTTCTGCAAGTTCATCTATACAAGACGTGACTTTTCGGTTCGTTTCCATTCCGTCTTGCCTGACGGGTACGAAGCGTCGGTTATGGATGAGTGTCGCAGCGCAGGGATGCTTCAGTCTTAGTCTCTTCCAAAGAAAGAGGCCCGACATGTTAGTTTTGCGACGAAAAGTAGGTGAAAGTATTATCCTGGACGGGGTTATTAGCGTTTCTGTCCTGGCTGTGGAAGGTGAGCGTGTGAAAATTGGGATCACGGCTCCTCCCGATGTCACCATCGTTCGCGAGGAGTTGTTGAAGAACGCTGCCAATCAAGCGCCCGATCTTCCTCCGTCTCCAACCCAATCTGTCCAGAGCGAGTCTGCCCCTCGTCTCTAATTCGATAAACATCTGGACAGGCTACTCATCCGATAGCCTGTCCAGTCGTGTGCCCTTTATTCGGGCCTGAACGCAGCAGGCGCGCCTTCTGAAGCTGGCTCCTGTTGCGCGTGAATAGTTCTTCTTCTTCCCCCCTCCAACAACGACGTTTTCCTATCTTTCAATAAATAATTTCATCTGGCACATCAAGCGTTCCTCCAGGAAATAAAAAGCAGCGAGAAATGCCGCCTTTTCTCCACAGTGCCTTGACAAATTTCGTTTTTCGCGTTACTCTATCCACATTGCATATAATCAAAATGGATATATGCGATGTGGATAGAGTAAAAAGGAGGTGTCAGGATGACGCATGATCTGGATGATCCAGGTGAACTGCTCCCGCTTTCGGCGGCGGCTTTTCATATTCTGCTGGCGCTGGTAGAAAAAGAGCGGCATGGCTATGGCATTATGCAAGAAACGGCACAAAGCAGCGGTGGTCAGGTACATCTGGGACCGGGCACACTCTACCGTTTGCTCAAGCGCCTGCTAGCTGATGGACTGATCGAGGAGTCAGACGAACGACCTGTGCCTGAATTGGACGACGAGCGGCGTCACTATTATCGTCTGACACCGTTCGGCTTACGAGTTGCCAGAGCAGAGGCACAACGCCTGGCTTCGCTGGTGCATGAGGCAGAAATAAAGCAGCTTTTACCTCAGGCAGGGAAATTAGCGCTAGAGGGAGGCTCGTAATGCCAGACACAGCACGTACTCCACGTACCAGGCAAAAAGCTTTAGCCTGCTCAGAATGGCTGTATATGCAACTTATGCGCGCTTATCCGGCATCCTTCCGACATATCTACGCGGCACGTATGCTACTCGTCTTTCGCGATAGCTGCCGAGATGCCCTGCGCACTCAGGGCTTGATCGGCCTGCTTTTGCTCTGGGGATCTACCTGTTACGATTTACTGCTCAGCGTACCTGCGGAGTACTGGCAAACGTTCAAGGAGGGAACTACTTCTATGGCTCTTAATGTTCAACCGCGTCGCTTCTCGCTTCGTCTGTGGCTGGTATCCTGCGCTACCCTGCTGGCCTTTCTGGTCGCCCTGGTGGCAAGCCTCAACCTGTATCTCATCGAGGATAGCAGTCCATTGACCAGTGCTGCTTATAGCGCCTCGCCCCTTTTGCGCTTTAGCTATGACGGGATCTATCTCTCCGCGCTGGCGGCTGGAGTAGCCATCTGTGCCATTGCGATGTATGCCCTGGTTCCCCGAACCCGAATGGCAACGGCTGGCCTGGGCGTGCTCGCGCTTCTGGTAGCCTGTGCTGGCTTCGGTGGTTTGCTCGCCCGTCATAGCACAACCTTTCTGGCCTTTCTCGCAGTCTTCGCAGTTCTGCTCCTCGCCGATTTTCTCGGAGGACGCACAATAACAACATGTGCATCCCGCCGCCTGGACATACGATCTGCGCGCGTTCTAGGTGCGTGCGCGGGAGTCGGTGGTCTGCTCCTCGTCAACGTGACTGCTCTGGTCGTTCATACGCTCATTCTCAACCCACTCAGCCATGCCCTGTATATGCAGGGCCAGATCCCTGGCACGCACTTTAACCTTTCGCTCCTCGCGATGGCTGGCGCGGTTCTCACTTTGCTGATCTACGCACTCTGTCTTGGCAACGCGCTGCGCCTGCCATCTCGCCGAGCATAAGCCAGCGAGAGAAAACCTCCTGAGACGCTGTCCTGGCAACAGGCACAGCATCTCAGGAGGTTTTCTCTCGCTGATCCAGCCGGGAGATTATTTAGAAGAACTTGCTGATGTCATCATAAATCTGCTGGATGTTCTGCGGGGTGCCGGCGTACTCCTGGGCACCGGTGGCGGTAGCGATTTGCGTCAAGGCCTTGACATCGACGCCGGTTCCCTGGATGTCCCCATAGGCGATGGTAAAGATCTTGACCGCCTCGCCGGCGTCAACGCCAGTCGGGGCGATTTCTTTGAGCAATTGCGCCAGGGTGGTTTTGCTCACGTCATCCTTTCCATCGGTCAGCACGACCAGCGCTTTGATGTTTTTGGTTGATAAGGCTTTGAGTTTGCGAAACTGATCGGCCACGGTGTCAAAGAGCAGAGTATGCCCGGAGGCCTTGATGCCATTGATCTGTTGCAAAATCCGCTGACGCTTGGGACCGACATCCGAAATGGACGAGAGAACCTCTTCCGCGCCATTAAACTGAGTCAGACCAACTCTATCGAGGTCGCTCATGACCGTGACAAAGCCGACCATGCCCTGCCGGGCGGCGACGATCTTGGTCACGCCCGCAATGCGTTCGTCCATGCTGCCCGAGTGGTCGATAATGAGCATGACATCGACCTTGCGCCGCTGCTCAGTCCAGGCGGCGGCAGCGGCCAGGATCACCGAGGCGTCGGGTACCTGGAGCACCGTTTTGGGCTGCGTGGGATCAACGCCATAGCTGGTGCTGATGACGGCGGGATTGATCGTGCCAACGGCGGGGCGCAGACCGGAAAGCTGGGCCTTTTGCTGCTGAGTTGACGCGAGCAGGTAGGCGCGAAAAGCCTGAGCCGCCGCCTGTTTGGCGGGCGTGACCCAATCAGCATGGAGAACGGCAAAGGGATTGTCGCTATAAAAGGTGCCCTCTTTGGGATAAATAGCGACGACGGGCATGGTCAGTTTGCCAAAAACCCCGCGATTGGCGCCGATGACCATGTTTTCGTTCATGACGGCGGCACTGAGGTACGCCGGTCCTTTGCTAAACATCTCGGTGGCGAAAAGATTGACATCTTCGCCATAATGAATGATCGAACTCTCAACCGCCGTGACGAACTGACTGGCCGCGCTGGAAGCAATATCCGAGCCGGTCAGGCCATCCTGTTTGTTCGCGCCGGTATAATCTTCGGCGAGGACGGCGGCCAGGCCAGAGTTGGAGCCATCAGGGTTGGTATGGCCAAACTTGAAACTCCCCCACTCGGGATGACCATAGGCCGCCCAGCCTTTGGGATTCAGGCTCAGGCTGGCGATATCAGACCAGCCCAGCGCGCGACCAGGCCAGCCCAGCGCCTGCGCCATCGGTTGCCACATGGCAATTACGACTGGCGTTTTGACCAGAGCGGGATTATCGCCGCCCAGAATGGGCGAGCCATGCTTTTCCTGCCATTGCTGATTCAAAACGGATAACCAGGCGCTACTCGCAGGACTCCAGATGTCTACCTGGCCCCCCTTGAGAATGGCTTGCAGCGATTGACCAGAGGTATAAGGAGTCGCCTGCACCGTAATTGGACCATCACACGCGCTGATCTGCTGTTTGTTAAACGCGTTGACCACATCGTTCATCCACGTCTGCTTTTCCGCGTCATAATACATGGTTAAATTGACCGGCGCGGCGGAATGGGCCGTACAGTTATAGGACGAAGAGGCATCAGTGGCCGGAACTGTTGCCGTCGCGCCAGGATTCGCGCTCGCTAGAGGATTTGCGCAGCCACCCAGCATCAGCAGCGCAGCCAGGCACAGGACTGACCACGCAGACGCGAACAAACGCCGCCTGCGATCCGGTGATTTCAAGTACATCATACAGTTTGCTTCCTTACCATACAATTTTTGCGCTCACACTTTTTACGCATAATATGTGCTTTTTCACCAAAAATCAATGGCGCGTGTGGCATAGACACATTTTACCACAACAATTTTACGCTCCCCCCGCCGGAGAAGCCTTCGCAGCACCGCAAAAATACTGCTTCATGAGTGATTACTACTGGCAAACTATTCTTTTTGCCCGCCTGCCACCCGGCAAGCCCGGCCTGATCCTGCGGCTGAAGGAACCAGGTGTGGTCTATTTTTTGGACAACAAACAATCCCGATGGCGAGGCAAGACAAGCGCTCCTGTATACCATAAAAACAGAATGGGCAGTTGATGTTCTTTCGCCAATCATCGGAGCATGAAAACCACAGCCGAGCTGTCCCAAAAAGCTTCTCAGACGCGAATGTGGGCCGCTTCTGCTCATTCACGCAATACGCTGAGCACAAAAACTGCTGCGGCGCTTCCCCACAAGCTTCTCACACGCCATTTGATGTTTTAAACGGCATTAGTGAATGGCCGCGCCGCTGTTATTTTGCGTTTGCATCAGACTCCCGAACGAGGATAGCAGCTCTTTGCCTGTGTTGAGGCGTGGTAAGCCGGCAGGGCAAAGGTCATATCCTGGGTCAGAATTTTGTCGTAGTGCAGTCCGGCTGTCCCCAGGCTGGTACAGTTGCCGGCATCGGGCAAGATGCTCAGATCCAGTTCGGGGAAAACCCCGGCCTGGCGCTGGACGAACAGCGAGTAGGGATGCCCGGAGGCAGGCGGCACGTACCAGGAGAGGGTAACAGTCATGGTACAGTTCTTGGGCACGATGACCCAGCCGCCATACATGGCCCGCCCGGCCTCATCGCTGGTGGTGCTGGTCGGGCCGCCAAGGGTTTGCAATGGCTGCCAGGTCACACCATCCGGCACGCTCAATGTCGGCGGCTCCGCGCCCGGTTGATACTGGCCGGATGGACAGACCAGTTCCCCGGCTGGATATGGACCATCGACTGGACAGGCTCCATAAGCGCCTCCACACCAGGGGGTTCCAGAAGAAAACCCATCGCCAGAGAGTAATTGGCTGGAAGGAGGTACATATACGCGCAGATAGTCGTAATAAGTATCATAGCCGTACACCGGACCAGCCTGATTGTAGACCAGGCGAATCTGGAGCTGATGAGTGGCGCCTCCCTGATTATCGAGAGTCACGGTGTCGTGCATGATCGTTTGCACATATTGCGAGGCCTTGCTGGCGCTGAGATTTTGCTGCACCACATAGAGGCCATCGTGAGTGGTCGAGCGGTCCATCATGCCAGCGTAACCGTATTGCACCAGGATATTTTCGGTCGTGGGATCGGCGAAGTACATCTGCAATTCCCGACTTTTCAGATCATTCAACATCTGATGAGCAATTCCCAACAACTGTTGCGCGGGAGCCGCGCGCACTTTATCCAGGACCAGCGTAGTCAGATAGCTGGTAAAGCGTTTACGCTGCGAGGTTTCGGTATCATCAGGCTGCTTCAAAATCTGCTTGAGAATACCCCGGTTGTCCAGTTGATAAAAGTGCAGCACCTCTTCCAGGTTTTGCTCAGTGACGGTCACATCATAACCAGGTACCTGAATCGGACCAATCACTGACAGCACGTGCTCGATCACCACCGGAGTAAAGCTGATCTGGCCTTCGACCTGATTGCCAGTCTCCTGCTTGTAGAGATTGATCGCCACCTGGGCAGTGGTAGGAAAGTCAGCGGAAACATTGGAGTCGCGCAGCCCCCAGTTGGCAAAGGGCCACCAGTCGCGATACTGTTCCGGCGCGAGCTGGCCCTGCGTGACGCTGGTGGAAACATATTCAATATTTGAGATATCTTTCAGCTTGAACGGCTCAACGCGCCCGCCATTGATGGTCAATTCTCCATACTGACCGGTGAAGCCTCCAGCTCCGCGCAGTTCATCCCGGTCCATGGTCTGCACCAGGAAGGTGCGCGGCTGATTGACGCCCAGCACCCAGCCGGCCTTCCCCACCATGCTGCGCGCAATCCCCAGGTCAGAAATTGCCTGGGGTAAAAGCTGGAGCAGTTGTCCTACCTGCGTCTTTTGCTCGGCGGACATGGGCAGCGAGTCCAGGCTGACAAACTGCGCCTGCGTTTGAATGTCCCGCAACAGCGGCATGACCTGATCGATGGTCGTGCCAAGCGTATCGAGCAGATTTTGTGTGACCAGTGGTTGTCCCGAAGCAGCCAGAATGGACCCGCTGAAGGTGGGAGCGAGCTGGTGCGCGTGCGTGGTGGCAATCTGGCCTATTTGCGCGACATCAATGCCGATCTGACTGGCCGCCTGCGCGGAAGTCAGGGTCGTGCGATACTGCGGCAGGTAGGTCGTGATGGTCTGCAGAGCAGTTGACTGCTGAAGCTGGGCCTGCAACTGCTGGAAGTCGCGACCGGAAGCAATAAAGTCCTGCTGTGCTCGCTCTAACCTGGAAGTGTCCAGCAAACCATCCAGATGCGATTTGTCGCCGCTGGGTGCGCTGAACGTCGTTTTAATGTCCATCAGGTGGTTGACAGCGCTATGAGCCTGGTCGCTGAGCTGGCGATAGGTGGTATAGGCGTTAATACCCAGTGTGACCAGAAAAATGCCCGGAATCAGCACCGCCGCCAGCACAACCACCAGCATCACCCAGGCGACAATCTTCTGCCTCAGCGTGCGCGGACGACGTGGGCGCCTGCTCCGCCGTGGCGCGGCAGCCGTGGCGCGCGGCCCCTGCGAAACCACCTGCGGCGCCTGCCCCCCCTTCTCATCCTCGGCAGAAGCGCTGGTATCTGCCGCTACAGGCTCAGCCGCTACCACTTTTTCACTCTCGCTTGCCTTCTCCGGCGCCGGTGCTGACCCTGCTGGCATATGCGCAGTTGCCTGCCCGGCGATGTCCTTTTCTGACTTCTCGACCTCCTCCTGCCTGACGCTGCTGATCGCCGGTGTGTGCGCAGTCTCCTGCCCGGCAATATCTTGCGCCTGAGAGTGGCCGGCATCGTCGTCCGCCAGTTCCTCAGCCTCTTTCCGCTCCTCCTTGCCGACGACAGGCATATGCGCGGTCTCCAG
>DASZXF010000173.1:0-6110 GCA_035546055.1 Ktedonobacteraceae bacterium | reverse complement strand
CCCCCCCCCCCCCCCCCACCTCCTCCAACCCTTGCGAGGCGCCGCAGGCGCCGAGGATGCGAGAAGAAGGGGTTCGCCCACGGGATCATATCCTGGGGAGGCTGAAGGACTGATGGAACCATTTCCTCTTGAAGAAGAGATTTTTGCGGCTGCGGCAACGTATAATAATTGCAGTATCCTGAAGCGGATTGGAAAAACAGTTGACCGGAGTTGCCCGCCGCGCGAGAAAGGGTACCGTGTTTCCCAAAAAGTCAGGCGGAAATGCCATAAGAAGACTCTACTACATGCATGCATGACTGTTCTGGCTGTCTGGCTATGGTCGATGTATTTCGTTATAAGGATTCAGCATACATGACGCAAACAAATGATATTCAGCAGGTGCAGGAAGCAGCGCGCGCGGTGCGCCGGAATGTGGGGCAGGTCATGGTGGGCAAGGAAGAGGTGATTGATCTGCTTATGGTCGCGCTGCTCTGCGAGGGGCATGTGCTTTTTGAGGATGTGCCCGGTATTGGCAAGACGACGCTGGCGAAGTCGCTGGCCCGTTCGCTGGGCTGCTCGTTCCAGCGCATTCAATTTACGCCGGATCTTCTTCCTTCGGATATCATCGGCATTACCTTTTATAATCAGAAGGTTGGCGAATTTGAGTTTCGTCCCGGCCCTTTGCTGGCGCAGGTGGTGCTGGCCGATGAGATCAACCGCGCGACACCGCGCACGCAGTCAGCTCTGCTGGAGGCTATGGAGGAACGCCAGATCAGCGTTGAGCGCACAACAATGGCTTTGCCCCGACCTTTTATCGTCATCGCGACCCAGAATCCGGTGGAACTGGAGGGGACGTTTCCCCTGCCGGAGGCGCAACTGGACCGTTTTCTCATGCGCCTGCGCCTGGATTATCCCAGCCAGTCGGAGGAGCGTCTGATTCTACAACGTTTCCGCGACAACCAGCCGTTGCAGGAGGTCAGGCCTGTCCTCTCAGCCGAGGCGCTTCAGGGCTTGCAGGGAATTATTCGCCGGGTGCGCGTTGATCCCAGCATCGAAGCCTATATAGTGGACCTCGTGCGCGCTACGCGTCAGCATAACAGCGTCGAGCTGGGCGTCAGTCCGCGCGGGACGCTGGCCCTCTATCGCGCTTCCCAGGCTTACGCCGCCATTCATGGACGCGCCTATGTCATTCCCGATGATGTGAAGCAGCTCGCCCGACCTGTGCTCTCCCATCGCATGCTGGCCAATAGCCTGCATGGACGGGTCATCGATCAGGTCGTTGATGATGTGCTGCATAGTGTCGCGGTGCCGGTTGAGCCATGAATAAGCGCTGGTATTTAGCCTGTCTTGGCGTCCTCGTTCTGGCCGCGTTGTTCCGTCAGCCCTTGATTCTGATCGTCGGGGTACTGGCCCTGCTTGTGCTGCTGTTGATCGATATCTGGGCGAAATATTGCCTGGCTGCCCTGCGGTTTGAGCGCAGTTTGAGTCAGCAGCGCGTCAACTTCGGCGAGGAGATTACCCTCTCGGCTACGGTCGAAAACGCCAAAATTTTGCCTCTGCCCTGGCTGGAGATCGAGGACGATGTGCCGCGTGCGCTCCAGGTGCGGGGGCGTCAGTTGCGAGTGAATCCAACGACCAATCGCGCGCTGCTGGAAAGCCTCTTCAGTACACGCTGGTACGAACGCATCACCCGCCGCTATACCCTGGTCTGTGCTACGCGCGGCGTGCATATGTTTGGTCCAACCACCATGCGCAGCGGCGACCTTTTTGGTTTTACCGAGAAAAACACACAGTTGGAGAATCGGCAATATCTGCTGGTGTATCCTTTGATTGTACCGCTGAGCAGCTTCAATCTGCCCGCGCGCCATCCGTTCGGAGAGCGCCGCGCGCCGCGCCGCTTGCTGGAAGATCCTACGCGCGTCATCGGTGTACGCGATTATGTCTATGGCGACGATATGCGGCGTGTCCACTGGAAGGCTACGGCCCGCGCGCTCAAGTTGCAGAGCAAAATCTACGAGCCGACCACTACCTATACCCTGGCGCTTTTCCTCAACGTTGGTACGCAGCTCAACACCTACTTTCATCCACACCCGGATCTGCTGGAACTGGCTATCTGCGCCTGCGCCTCCGTGGCCGATTGGGCCTTGCGCGAAGGATACGCGGTTGGACTCTACACCAACGGCTTTCCCCATCTCCCCGAGTTGAATACCTACCAGGCGGCGCAGCAAGAGCAGGGCGTCTCCGGGTCAGGCGCGGGAACCCCAAAGACGGGCGCGCTCAAACAGCGGGGCATTCGTGTCCTGCCTGCCAGCGGCGGGGAGCAGTTCAAGCGTATCATGGAAGCCCTGGCCAGGGTCCAATCCTTTTTCAACGATCCGATTGAAGAGGTTGTTCAGCGCGAGCGTACTCGTCTGCCTGCCGGCGCGACCATCGCCGTCATCACCTCCACCGTCAGCGACCCCTTGCTGGACTCGCTCAGCCGTTTGCGCCAGTCCGGGCACGCCGTCGCGCTGCTGCTGGTCAGCGATCAGCCCATGGCCAGGCGCCTCGCGGGCATCCCGGTCTACCATCTCGGCGGCAGCGATACCTGGCGCGCCTTGACCGCGTGTTATAATCAAGAGGAAAGCGAGCAAACGCCGAAAGAAGCAGAGCGGAAGGAGCAGCCATTAGCCGCCTTCCAGCTTTAGGAGAGGCCATGCACGACAATTTTACCACGCGCCCGCATGGACAGGAGCAGGCCAGCGCAGAGTCGCCTGAGCCAGAGATAGCCGCGCAGGCGGAGATCAGCACTCCGCCACCTGCTCCGCCGCGCCGATTTGTCGCCGCGCCCAATGTTTCACGTGCAACATTCCCGCGCGTCGAGCCAAAAGGAGAAGACGAGCCGGGAATAGAGAACATGGATACAGCGGCAGACGATGAATTTGATCTCAAAATCAGCGATCTGCCGCCAACGCGCCAGAGTCATTATCTCCTGTTGAAGATAGCCCGCCTGGTCGGCAAACGGCGCGCTCAGACTGGACAGCGCAGAGAGCAGAGCGCCCGGCAGCGCAGTATCCGCGTATCTCGCGTTCTCACTGCCTGCTCTGTGCTGCTCATCGCGCTGGTTCTGCTGGCCGGCAATATCCCTGTCCTGCGCGGGCGCTTCCTGGGCTTGCTGGCCACACCCACGCCGACCAGCCAGACCACCTATTTCAGCCAGGTTGTCATCAATAACGGCGCGATCTTCATTCATCGCTCCGCTCCGCCCTCGGCCAGCACCTTCGGTCTCGGTCCCATGCCGCAGCGCTGTCCGCGCGTCAGCACCCTGCTGTACTTCACAACGCCTCTTGATCCGCCGGGACTCGGAGCCGGACCCGTCTGGCTCTCCGGCTTCACCGGTCCCACAGCGGCGCTGGACCACCTGGCGCCGCTCACTGCCAGTCGCGTCGGCTGGTATGAAACCCTGGCCGTCTTCATCCAGAAAGGCTTCACCGGCACCATCGCCCTCACCGGCACCAATCAGCAGAACAACCAGCCCATCCTGCTGGGCAAAACGGACCCGCGCAGCCTGGTATCAACCCTCACGCTGCACCTGGACAGCGGCGACCATTTCATCGCCGATGGCGCCTGGGAGATGACCTCGGTCACCCTCGCCATTCCCACCGCCGGCTGCTATCGTCTGCACGCCTCCTGGGGAGAGAGTGCCTGGGACCGCTACTTCGCCGCCGGAGCGTGAAAAAGCCAGTTTTTGGAGAATCTTAAACTGGACCTGTTCTGGCCTTGACTTTTGGACCGAAATTGGGTATACTTTACAGGTAAGATTTTTTGAGAGGTTGCGCGCAACCTCTCTTTTTTGTGCCTGACGACACCGACTCAGGTATACGGCACCCAATCTTCCGCCAGCGGAATTTCGGGGTGTCGCTTTGTTTCTGGCCGCTCAGAAGAAGCAAGCGGGGTATCACTGGGACGCAGGCGCAACAGATCCTCCAGCTCGGCCTGTTTGTATAGCCGCTGGCGTTTGATCCCTTGCTTGTAGCTTCTCAGTATGCCTCTGCTGACATAGGCATACAATGTGGAAATCTTTACCCCCAGCAGGCGGCTCGCTTCCTCTCCATCCAGATAGTTTTCACCATCAAGCTCTATCATTGTGCCTCTCCCAATCGCATATACTGTTACTCGCCGTGACTCTTAATTGCGCCCTATGCCTATTTTCTTTCAATGATAGGAATTCCTGGCCTTTTTGTCAACAGGTCATGGTTTTTCCTCTGGCTCAATCAACATAAATCAATATTCAAGGGGATGTTGTCAAGTAATATCAAAGAACATTGACTTCCATAGAAAAGCGTGGTAATACTTGTGTAAGACTTGTTGTATACCTATGCCACCAGCAAAGGAGCATATCATGACAGATCAAACGCTGACCGCGAGCAATGGAGCAGCGGCGCAAAAGCCAAATAAAGGCGGGTTGGAGGGGATTGTAGCGGCGACAACTTCAATTAGCAACGTAGATGGACAGGCCGGGCGCCTGGTATATCGCGGCTATGATATTCACGATCTCGCGCACTCGACGACCTTTGAGGAGATTGCCTATCTGCTCTGGTTTGGCCATTTGCCCACGCGCGGCGAACTGAGCGACTTGCAGGGTAAACTGCTGGAACAGCGCCAGCTCTCCGGGGAAATGCTGACCTTCCTGCGCAGCATCCCCGCGTCTACCGCGCCCATGGATGTTTTGCGCACGGCCATCTCGGCCTGGGGGATGTACGCCGGCGTGCAGGGGCAGCCGAGCACTGAGCAGGCTCTCGCCCTGACCGCGCGTTTTCCCCTGATCCTGGCCGCTTTCCATCGTTTGCGTCAGGGATTGGAGATCCTCGAACCGCGCGCCGACCTGGGCTATGCCGCGAACTACCTGTACCTGCTGACCGGCCAGGAGCCGAGCGCCGAGCATGTCAGGGGTCTGGATGCCTACCTGGTCATGCTGGCCGATCACAGCATGAATGCCTCGACCTTCACGGCGCGCGTCGTCACCAGCACCGCCTCGGACCTGGCTTCGGCGGTCGTGGCGGCCATCTGCGCGCTCAAAGGACCACTGCACGGAGGCGCAGCTGATAAAGCACAGGAGATGCTGAGCGCCATTGGCAGCGCCGAGAACGCGGAACCCTGGATACGCGCCACTCTGAACAGCGGCGGGCGTCTGATGGGCTTCGGGCATCGCGCCTACAAGACTACCGATCCACGCGCCGAAGAACTGCGCGAAATGGCCCGCCACGCCGATCCGCTGGGTTTCGCCTTCGCCCGGCGTGTCGAAGAACTCGCCGTTTCCATCCTCGCCGAAATCAAACCGGGGCGCCGTCTCTACACCAACGTCGATTTTTATTCAGCCGTCCTGCTCAGTTCCGTGGGCATTCCCGTCGATCTCTTCACTCCCACCTTCGCCGTCGCGCGCATCGCCGGCTGGACCGCTCACATTCTCGAACAGGCCGCCAACAACCGTCTCATTCGTCCTCTCGCCGAATACACCGGCGCGCAATCCCGGGCCTTTGTTCCCCTGGATCAGCGCTAGAGGCGGGCTGGTCCGACCCAAAACAAAGAGAAGGAGCGGCAAACCCCCGCCCGTCGTCGTTCACCGCATCCCACATTGCGGAGAAAAACAGGCACCAGGGTTCGCCGCTCCTTTCACCGAAAAAGAGAGTAGAAGTCTTATCTCGTTATCCAGATGCTACACAGATGTTTTGTGAAATAATGTATTCAGGCGTGTGCATAGACTGCTCCCGGTAGATTGAGTACCGTCTCAAAGATCAGGTGAGAAGAGACCTGTTCTCGTTCCTCGCACTCGCGGCAGCAGTAGCCCATGCCGCCGACCCGGCCATACATCGTAATAAAGGGTTTAAATTGCTCACAGGAAAAGCACTGAACGCAGTGGGTGCTGCTGCTTCCTTTGATAGCGGCATAAACTTCATTGCAATGCCGGCAGATGCGTTTGACCAGTTCCTGAGCCATGGCGTGATCCGCTTTCCTCTCTGCTTGTTGGATGGAGAGGCTCTCATCCAGGTCATAAACCCTTTCTACTCGTCATTGAGAACCTCTGTATGAAGAATACACGGTAACAAATGGAAAAAGCAAGTGGTTTCTACGCAAATGTTTAATTTGGCGCA
>DASZXF010000172.1:0-1697 GCA_035546055.1 Ktedonobacteraceae bacterium | reverse complement strand
AAAGCCCATGAAGGCGCCAAGGGCTTTGGTTGTCCAGACGTAAATCGAGCCTTCACCGGGGAACATCAGGCCGAGCTGACCGGTGACAATAGCTCCGGGAATCAGAAAAGTGATAAAACCGAGTATCCAGTATACGTAACCCGCCGGTCCTGCCCCGGACGCAATTAAAGCCGAGTTACTGATGAAAAGGACGATTGCGACAAAAATCGCGACCATATCAAAAGAGTTCAAAACTTTGGGCAAAATACCCCCGGCGATGCGTTCTGAACGCAAGCTTTCGCTGCCATCGTTGCCTTCAGCAACTGTTGCCATGAGGTGAGACCTCCAATCAAAAAATCGAGCATCAATATTTATTTTTTAGGTGTGGGCGTGGTGTGGGTCGTGGCTGTGGGTGTGGTCTGGTTGTTGAGTTTGGCCTGCTCCTCCTGAATTTTGCGCTGGAGGGCACGCAGGTAGCTCTGGGCGCCGTCCAGGTCGCTATCGGTGATGGCCTGAACCTTCTTGGGCATGGCGCTGGCCTGGTCAACCCAGCTTTGCAGGACCGTCTGAAGCGCGGCCAGAGTCGGGCTGTCCTCGTTGATCTGAGCCAGCCATTTGCGTCCGGTGATCAGCGCTTGCAGGGTGACGTTCAGGAAGTCGTCGGCCACATTGGCGGCCAGGGTGACGAGCGGAGAAACGAAGACATCATAGGCGATGCGCGTCAGTTTGGCCGCCGCGATGGCGCCTTCCAGCGACACGCCCTCCAGGTCGCCCAGGGCATTGAGCAAATCGCGGCGCGCGGCCTCGGCGCCTGATTGCACCCCATTCTGGAAGGCCTGCTGCAACTGGTGCTCAATATTGGCCGCGCCGCTGTTGACGGCCTGCGGGATGCGCGGCACGATTTCGTAGGCCGCCACGGCGGTCCCGGTCACGGCAGCCGCGCCCAGCAGAAACTTGCGGCGTGTGGCCTTTTTCTTCTTCTCAGCCAGTTCCGCCTCCAGGAGTTCGCTATCATCCTCGGGGTCCGTAAACTTGCGCGTGGGACGCGCGCCCTGACGCGCAAGCATCGGCTCATAGCGCACACGCTCCTCCAGCGGATCTTCCGTCGCGTCCTCCTCATCCTCCAGCAGATCGGGGTCCATATAATCGGGACCGCTCTCGCCGTGCTTGATCCAGTCTTCGGCGATCTGCTCCTCCTCAAACTCGCGATAGGGCTGCGGATCGTAGTAGCCGCTATGAGCAGGCGCCGGCGCGGCAACAGGCGAGCGTTTGTGATGATGGCGCTGAACTGGCGCCTCGCTTCTCTCCGCCTCCTGCTGAGATCTGCTGGCCAGGATATTCTGACGGGTGAGCTGGCGCGTCCGGCGCGGATCAGGACGCGGCGCCAGTATACCCGGACGCGAAGGCCGGCGTGCTCCCTCGTCCTCGTTCCATGTATCGCGTGGAGCCGATGTATCTGTCCGTCCCTGTTCGTTGAGCGGATTATACTCATATTCATAGCGCCTGCCAGGACTTTTACGATACGATCTTCTCTCCATTTTGTCTCTCAACATGGAACCTCCAAGGTTTCTCTTGCGTCTAGCTGATATACAATGCCCTTACTGCTTATTCTAATCTATTTTTTTCCCTACTTCAACTCACATGGAGAGGCCTCTTTCTCTTTCTTTACTAAAAAACGCTGCGGCCTCCCTTTTTCGTGATTGACAGGTGAAAATATT
>DASZXF010000171.1:0-3312 GCA_035546055.1 Ktedonobacteraceae bacterium | reverse complement strand
TGATTCATACGCTCTTTTCCTTCTATTGTGATTCCATAGCGATTTCTCATACGCCTGGTGGAAGTATAGATGCCAGGCCAATGAGGCGACATCCTCCGGTCAGGTGGTTTTGTGGGTGGTTCTGAGGACGCAGGAAGACATAGAGGAACGTGAGGTTAGAACTGGTTCAGGTGGTGCGCCGCCTGATAGGCTTCCAGGCGTGAACTCACGCCCAGTTTCTGATAGAGGTGTTTGATATGGTCCTTGACGGTGTTGACGGTGATGACCAGTTCGCCGGCGATCTCCCGGTTGCTCCGCCCGGCGATCAGCAGCCGCAAAACACGCCGTTCCTGTGGAGAAAGCGGCTCAAGTGGTAGATCAAAGGCCGATGAGGCAGAGAGGGAGAACTTCTCTATGGGTCGCGCAAGGGCGCGCAGAACCGACTGTCCATAGGACCGCAGGGCTTTCTCACGAATGCCGGGCAGAAGCGAACGCAGCAGGCTGGCCAGGGGTTCTCCTTCGGCGAGGAAGACGCGCAGGAAGCCTTCGCTGTACCCCTGGGAGAGCGCCTGGCGGAGCCATGCGCGGGCCTCGCCTTTCTGTTTACGGGCGGCCTGCGTCCGGGCCAGAAGGATCTGGATCTCAAGCTGGCTGCGTCTATGCCGCTTCTCCCGGGCCAGGGGGAGGAGTTGCTCAAGCAACTGCACAGCAGCGTTCGTCTTTCCTTGCACAAGCTGGAGACGCGCCTGGAGGATGTTCACCTGCATCTGCTGGACAAAGGAAAGCTCCTGCGCGGAGTGGGCCAGCATAGTCAAACTGCGCTGCACTGCGAGATGATCGCCTGCCGCCAATTGCAGGCTCGCCTGCAAGGCCAGGGCTGCCGGGAAAAGTTCCTGCGCGTCCTGAGTCGGTGTGGCTTGCAGACGAGCGAGCAGGGCAGCCAGGTGCAGCGCGGCCACAGTCTCCTGTCCGCGCGCGGCAGCAAGCAGCGCCTGGAGATAGGCGACTCGCTCGCTGCCGTCCTGGCCCATCGCTCGCATCAACTCCAGGGCTTCGTGGGTTCGCTGTTCCGAGGCTTCCAGGTCGTTCCATTCATACAAGAGCCGGGCCAGACCGAGCAACGCTCGTGCGCTGTCCTCCCGCTTCTCCTGTGAACGCCCCAGAGCAAGAGCCTGTTGATAATATTCACTGGCCTGGTGGAGATCACCCAGGGCCATACAGACTGCTCCCAGGCGCACATTAATCTCACCCAGAAACTGCCGGTTGGCCCCTTCCTGGCTGCATGCCAGTGCCTCGCGCAGGAGCTGGAGAGCCTCGTCAAAGCTCCCCTGCAGCATGGATGCTGACGCGACGATGCCCAGGCAAATGGCACGCCACCCCAGGATGGCTGGTCGAATGTCGCTATCATCACCCGGGCCTCCCGCAGCGAGCAAGGCCAGTGCTTGCGTGGCGTACTCTACTGCAAGCTGAGGAGACGGATTTTGAAGTGAGGCGATGAGCGCGCGAAAGGCGAAGACCAGGCCAACCCAGGACAGCTTCCCCCGACTCCGCCAGCCTTCTTCTGCTCGTTGGAGCAGCGCATGGATACGTCCTGTGACTGTCGGAGGAGGAGGGGCAGGCTCCTCCTGAAACTGCAGGGCGAGGGCAGCGTAGAAACAGAGGGCCGGGTGTGCATCCAACACGGCATCCGGGAGTTGTTCCAGCCAGCCTCGGAGCATCAGCAGGTCATAGCGCAGCCCGCTGGCGCCGAAGCGTTCTATCAGCACTCCTGCACGTTCCACATCCCGGGCGCAGAGCGCCGCCTCTATGGCTTCATCAGCCAGCGCATGCTGCTCGTACCAGCGGCTCGCACGTCTTGAGAGATCGCGCAGCATCTCCTCGCCCAGGCGTTCCCTGGCCTCAACGCGTATGGCTTCGGCGAAAAGGGAGGAAGACCGGTACCACGGTTCCGCCTCGTCCAGCACGTCCAGAAAGAGACCGGCACGCTCAAGCGTTTCCAGCAGGGCGGCACTATTCTGCCTGCCCGTAACCTCGTCGCAGAGCGGCCCCGTGAGGCGAGGGAGTTCGCTGATCTGGAGCAAAAAGAGCTGCAGCGCCTCCGGTTGGGCATGGAGCACCTCACTGACAAAGTAGTTGAGCAGGTGATGGCGCAGGGAGTCCGGGCGTTGCCTGTCATGCAAAAGAGCGAGATGGGCTTCCACGCCATGCCGCGTCATCTGTCCGGCCAGAACCAGCAAACGCAGGCCAGCGATCCATCCTTCCAGCAGGGTATCAAGCCGGGCAATCGTTTGCTCCGAAAATGCCGAGGCTGTGGTGTGTTGAAGAAAAAGGGCGGTTTCTTCCAACGAGAAGCGCAGGTCCGCGCGGGTGAGTTCCTGGATGGCTCCCTGCACCCGCCACTGGACAAGGGGAAGAGATGGCTCACTGCGCGTCAAGAGCATCACATGGACGTGGGCAGGCAGATGCTCAATAAAAAAGATCAGGCTTTGGTGAACACGGGCATCCACAATCGCCTGATAGTCATCCAGGATCACGATGCTCTCGTCCGCCTGCTTCGCCAGATCATTGAGAAAGAGGGTCAGAGGGAGTTCCAGGGAAGCAGACGCCAGCGGCGGTTGCAGCAGAGAAACCTGCTGTAGTCGCGCGAGTGCTGTTTCCCCCATCCCTGGTTGCCAGCTTTGACAGGCACTGATGATGGAGCGCCAGAAATGCGCCGGGTCATTGTCATTGACCTCCAGGGAGACCCAGGCGACGTGCGATACGTTTCGGCGATCTTTCTGCTGACGCTGCCAGGAGTTGACGAGAGTCGTTTTACCAAAACCGGCTGGTGCCCAGAGCACGGTGAGTTTCTGTGAGCGCCAGCTATCAAGTCTGGCAAAGAGACGGGAGCGCTCAACCAGAACCAGGGGCAGACGAGGAGGTTGGAACCTGGAAACGAGCAGGGGAGCGGACGGCGAAAGGGAAGAAGGCGGCGAGGAGAGAACAATGCGAGAGGGGACGGGAGCGGTGAAACGCTCAGCGACCTCCTCTAAACGCGTCAGAGAGAGCGCAGCCGTCCGACCCACATAGCGCTTGACGGTTCGCCCATGCAAAGAGCGGTAGCCATACCAGTAGGGTCCGTTGCGCCGAACCTGCTCTTTCCGCACGGTATAATACACGCCAGACCGACTCCGAAAGGCAAAGGAAGAAATGCTCTCCAACCAGGCAAACCAGGCCGGACTCTCCAGAGTAATTGAGCCGGGAACAGAATCCTGGCTCCCCAAAAGTTCATACGTGTGCGCAGGCTCCGACCACTGAACAAGAGAATGCACTCGTCTGGACATGAAAGCTCCC
>DASZXF010000170.1:0-3008 GCA_035546055.1 Ktedonobacteraceae bacterium | reverse complement strand
TATAGATTTGTTTGACGCCAATGCCTTTATGAGACGCAGAAAAGCACATATAGTAGAACCAGAAAACAATGTTCTGGAAAATATCCTGATTGCCATGCTGGTCGAATGTACGCTACGCAAAGAGGAGAAGAACATGTCTCTCCTGTATGATACCGTTGCCGAGATCCATCCTGTAGGAGCTGCGTTGGGGAAGCGCCTTTTTGTGCAGGAGCAACTCCCGACGTGGAGCAAGCAACATCGTTCCGCTTCTTTCGTGTTTAACGAACTCCTCTACTACTAATCAACTGGTAAGCAGAGCAAAAAATTCCCCTTTTTCATCTCTGAATCGAATAGCTGCTGCGTCCGCCTCCCAGGCTGTTTCTCAGGTCTGGGAAAAATAGAGTAATACTCGCAAGTATTACTCTGGTACTATACAAATTGACGAAGGATGATACACACAGGTATACTTCCCCCATCGGCACAACAATGTGCAATGAGTTATAGAGCGTTCCGGTAACGCTCTGGTACTATGATGGTACTACACAGTTAAGGCAGGACTCCGGTACTACAACGTGGATGCAGCGCCGAGGTTCTGCGAGTGATAGGTAGTTCATTCTGGTAAACTCAACAGCAAAACAGCCTGGAACAGAACAGGACGTTCCTCTTCCAACTTTTCGCCAGAGAGAAGCGAGCCACAAGAGCCTGGTGGCCGGGATTCCTTCCCTACAATGCTGAATTGCCTCAGAGTATTGTTTTACCTATTTCGACAGCACAGCTTTGCAGAAAGGTTGACACATGCAAGAGAATACGAACATCCAGCCGAGTGGTCTTACTCATGTCCGTAACAAAAGGTTAACAAAACGTGCGCGCCTGGGTCTGGCCCTGGCCGGTGCCGGTTGTACCTGCGCGCTGCTGGCAGGCGGTTTATTTGGTGGGCATACTGGCGCGCCCTCGGCGTCCACGCAGGCAAGCAAAGCGCAGGCTCCGCTGCGCACTGTGGTCCACACCCAGGTTGCTCCCCTGGTTTCGCATAGCGCTCAGGCTGAGACCGTTCCCCTGGCGTATCAGAGTGCGAATCAGGCGCATGATAGCTACTGGAACATTGCCTGGAATGCCGCTGTGAGCGCGGGCATCAATCCCAACCTCTTTGAGCGGCAGATCAAGCAGGAGAGCGGCTTTAACCCCTGGGCTGTCTCCCCGGCAGGCGCGCAGGGTATCGCGCAGTTCATGCCTGCTACCGCCGCAGCTATGGGCGTCAACCCCTGGGATCCGGTTTCGGCCCTCTACGGCGCGGCCCGGCTGATGGCGCAGAATAGCGCGATGTTCGGCGGCAACTATGCCATGGCCCTGGCTGCCTACAATGCCGGCCCCGGCGCGGTTCAGTCCGCGATCAAAGCGGGTGGCAATAACTGGTACTACTACCTGCCTTACGAGACGCGGAACTATGTCTCGGTCATTATGGGCTGGTAATAGATATATAGAAATATATAACAACAAGAAAAGGGGAGATGCGCTGTACAATGGCGCATCTCCCCTTTTCTTGTTTTATGGTCAACATTGCAGGCATCCGAGCGTGAGAAGTCTCTCACGCGGAGGTGGCGGCAACTCCGCCGTCGGGTTGACTGAGGCGGTGAGCGCTTGTGGGAGGGTCAGCCGCCAGTGGTGGACGCGCGCTGGATCTGGCGGGAGAGCCGGTCGCGTGGCTGAGAGGGCCAGAGGGCTGAGCAGGGCTGGTGTGGCAGGCGCGTTGCGCGGTGCTGGCGTTTGTCGACTGAGCAGGGGCGTGGACGTTGAAGAGGTGCCGAGCGCGGTGAAGCTATTCCAGGACTTGAGGACGCGCAGTCTGTTCCAGGGAATGGCGGTCAGATCTTCTCCATCGTGCAGGCCAGCGTTGCCAAAGACGCCGCCGGCGCGTCCGGCGTTGCCGGGAGAGCCGTTGGGCGGATTGCGGCTGGGGTCATTGAGATCTTCGCCCTCGAAGTACATGCTGAGGGTTACGCCGCCGGTGTCACGCAGGTAGCCGCCATAGGTTTCAAGCGCCTGGCAGACCATCTTTTCGCCGCGTGACGCTCCCGGCAGGGTGTTGCAATTCACTGCCGGATCAAGCTGGATGCGCGCACCCATGGGGATATCTCCGTTATGGCCATCGCTTGTGTGCATGGGATAGCGCGACGAGGGACCGGTGAACTGGCTGGCCAGGGAGAGTGCGTGGTTGATATAGCCACGCTGTATGTCGGCGTCAGTGATGACTCCGCCGAAGTAGCTGGCGCCATTGCCGCCCTGCGGAGAGCCATCGATCTGGAGCACGCCATCACCGGTGGGACTGTAGACATTGCCCGTCTGTGTGGTCCAGGTGTTTCCGTCTTTGCTGGTGTTCCACATTTCAAAGATCAGGTTTCTGGTCGTGTCATAGATGAACAGCCATTTATCGCTCCCCGGTGAGGGGGCGGCGTCATTGGGAATGTGAATGGGCTGGTTGGCTGAAAAAAGCGCATCGTCTCCGGTATCCTCCACTGTATAAAGGGGATCTCTGGCCGTCGATATATAGATGGGCATACCATAGGCAAACATGGCCGGCACGTGGCAGCAGCCGCGCAATTCGCTGGCCCAGGCTTGCGAGTTGGGGTCAAGCTGCACATTGGCGCCGATGGGCACATTCCAGGGGCTCGACTTTTTGAATAGCTGCGTATTGCCTGAGCCTGGACCAGGAAAGCCCGTGGTGGCCGCTGAAGGAGATTGGCCCGGTCCCTGTGTCTGCCCTTGCGGCTGTGGAGCAAAGTTGCCGGTCTGGATCAGATTAGCGATGCCCTGCGCGACCGTTGTAGGCGTCTGCTGACCGGTATTGAGCGGCACGACGAAGACGAAACCCAGTATAATTGTCAGGATACCGGCGATGGAGACGATGTACCAGGAGAGACGTTTATTCAATCCGCGCGTCTGCAGCGGGCTTTGCGCTATCCTGGCGGCCTGTGCTCTGGACCCGGCCATTTTTTTATCTGGAGGAATGATGATGGGCATTCTGCCAGTGG
>DASZXF010000169.1:0-9264 GCA_035546055.1 Ktedonobacteraceae bacterium | reverse complement strand
CGCCACACCTCATCATTTCCCTGGGGTGGGGAGGGGAAACGCGCCTTGCAGCGCTGGAAACATGGGGGATGACTGATAGTCAGGTGGTGCTGCGTTTGGCACGCTGACGCTGGAGGCGGCTTTGCAGGAGCACGACCACCAGCAGGAAGATACCGCGAATGACGGTTTGCCAGAAGGAATTGAGATAAAGGCCTCCGCCGTGGTCGAGGGTGTAGTTATTCTCCAGTTGCAGAATCTCGACGATCATGCCCAGGAGCAGGGTGCCGACAAAGGTGCCGAAGACCGAGCCAACGCCACCGGTCAGCAGGGTACCACCCACCACAACGGCGGCGATGGCGATCAGTTCCCAGCCGTTGCCCTCGGTGGCTGAACCGCCGTTGAGATTGATGGCCAGCAGCACCCCCACCAGCCCGGTGAGCGCTCCGCTGAGAACGTAGACCAGGAAATACGTTCTTTTGACGGGCAGACCCATCAACTGCGCGGCTTCGGGATTGCCACCGATGGCCAGGACGTTGCGCCCGAAGCGAGTATAGCGCAGAACCAGTATACCGATGAGAAAGGCGATAATCAGCAGCGGAATGGTGAACGGCAAGGGCGGATTGAAGAGGCCCGCGCCGAAGGTCGTCCCGGCGATAGTCGTAAAATCGCTGTGCTGATCCAGGTTGATACTGGCCGCGTCGTTAATCAGGCGCAGGGCGATACCGCGCACAATATAGAGAGTCGCCAGGGTGGTGATAAACGGCGGCACGCGCATCCAGGCGACAATAAAGCCGTTGACAATCCCCACCAGCGTCCCCGCGACAATCGCGCCCAGGAGAGCAATAAAGAAGCCATGCGGACTGAGCAGAGCGGCGACGACGCTGGAAAGCGCCGCGATTCCGCCCACCGAGAGGTCAATGCCGCCAGTCATAATCACAAAGGTCATGCCCAGGGCGATCAGACCAAACTGGGCGTTAAAGTTCAGCACACTGTTAATAGTGATGGCATCAAAATTGTCATAACGTATAAAACTGAAGACCACGACGACGATGAGGGCGATCAGCGCCCCCTGCTGACGGGTGAATGAACCGATCAGCCGACCTGCTTCGGGCAGATGGGCTTTGATCTGCTGCACACGCGACCCGCCGCCTGCGGTCTGGACCGGAGCCTCAGCTTGCGGCTGCGGTGAAATGGTTGGCATATGTACCTCCTCCGATCTACGCTTTCCGCTGATGCTGGGAGAAGACTGCCAGCACAATGAGCACACCAATAATTACACTGGCGATATCATCAGGCACATTGAGCGCCACAACAGTCTGGCGGATCAACTGAATGAAGATCGCGCCCACCGCCGTACCCAGGATACTGGCGCGTCCACCCTCCAGCGGCGTGCCGCCCACGGCGACAGCGGCGATGGCGTCCAGTTCCATACCCAGACCATCAGTCACAGGATAAGCCGCCGAGTTAAAAGCGATCAGGGCCAGTCCGGCCACCCCGGCCAGCAGACCACTGATGGCGTAGACGCTGATAAGAATCCTGTTGACCGGTACCCCGGCCAGGCGTGAGGCGGCCTGGTTGCCACCGATAGCCAGCAGATAGCGACTGAAAGAGGTCACGCGCATGATCCAGGCAAACAGGGCCACAATAGCCACCATGAGAATCACCTGCCTGGGCAGAAAACCGAAGAGGTTGCCGCTGAGCCAGCTCACAATGGGCGCGCTCAAAAAAGCGAACTGGAAACCGTTGACCGTGACCTCCGCGATGCCGCGCACTGTGATCAGGCTGATCAGGGTGGCCACGATGGGTTGGACTTTGAAGCGTGTGACCAGCAGACCGTTGAAAGCGCCGATCAGGGTGGCGATGATCAGGGCCACAGGTATAGCGACAATGGTACCCACCACGATATTCTGAATACCAAAGAGTTTCCCGCTAAAAATCAGGTAGGTGAGAATACCCGTCAGACCAATGATCGAGCCTACCGAAATGTCGATGCCTCCCGTGGCAATCACCAGGGTCATGCCGACGCCCAGGATCAGAGTCGGCGTGACATGCACCAGCAGATTGGTCACGGCAATCACCGAGCTGAACTGCCTGGTAAAAAACAGATTAAAGATAATCAGGACAATCAGCGCGATCAGCGCTCCATAGTTCTGCCCGATGGCGCGCCAGTTGCGAGACCAGAAGCCGCGCTCTCTCAGGGTGGCGAAACGCTGTTCCAGGCGAATCATGATGCTTCTCCTTCACCAGACTGGATCTGGCCGTGCGCCATGGCGGCGAGAATCGCGTCCTGGCTCAGTTCTGCCTGGGGCATTTCGGCGACCGTGATGCCATCGCGCAGCACAACCACGTGATCGCTGCCCTCAATAATCTCCTCCAGTTCGGAAGAGATGAGCAGAACACCCATGCCAGAGGCGGCCAGTTCCTCGACCAGTTTTTGAATTTCGCCCTTGGCGCCGACATCGATCCCGCGCGTCGGCTCGTCCAGCAAAAGCAGACGGGGATTTAAGCAGAGCCAGCGCGCCAGCAAAACTTTTTGCTGATTGCCGCCCGACAGTTCGCGAATCTTCTGCTCCGGCCCGGCGGTTTTAATGCCCAGGCGCTGGATAAAACGCTCCACAATCTCTTCCTGCTGTTTGCGGTCCACAATCCCGGAGCGGGCCAGGGTGGGCAACGCGGCCAGGGTCAGATTTTCGCGCACAGAGAGATCGGGAATTATACCATCCACCTTGCGATCCTCCGCGCAGAAGCCAATGCCCGCCTGAATGGCGTCCGCCGGCGAATGAAAATGAACCTCCTGCCCGCCAATAGCAATCGTGCCGCCGTCCAGATCGTCCGCGCCGAAAATCGCGCGGGCCACTTCGCTGCGTCCAGAGCCGAGCAGACCCGCCAGGCCGACAATTTCGCCCTCGCGCACCTCTAAACTGGCGTCCTGCAGTTTGCGACCCTCGCGCAGATTGCTGACCTTGAGCACCACCTGCTCACTGCGCTGGTGATGGCTGGCATCAAAGCTGGTCTGCCCGCTCTGCTGCACGCTGCCCAGATCCTTGCCCAGCATCTTCGCCACCAGTTCAAGCTTGCTGATCGTCTTGATCGATTGCTCGCCAACTGTCACGCCATCGCGCAGAATAGTAATGCCGTCGCAAATCGCGTACAATTCATCGAGGCGGTGACTGACAAAAATCGTCGCTACCCCCTCCTCCTTCAACTGGCGAATCACCGCAAAAAGCGTCTCCACCTCATCATCGCTCAGCGAAGAGGTAGGCTCATCCATAATCACCAGCTTGCTTTTGAAAGAGATCGCGCGGGCAATGGCCACCATCTGCTGGGTCGCGATAGTATAGGTATTGAGTGGTTTTGTCACATCGAGCGAAAGATGCAAACGCTCCAGCAATTCATGGGCCTCGCGGTGCATCTTGCGCCAGTCGAGCAAACCCCAGCGGAAGAGTTCACGGCCCAGAAAAATATTTTCCGCCACACTGCGATAGGGGATCAGATTGACCTCCTGGTAAATGGTACTGATGCCCTCACGCTGGGCATGCTGTGGCGACTGGAAAACGCGCGGACGCCCGTCAAAGAGAATCTGCCCCTCATCATAGTGATAGACGCCGGTCAAAACTTTAATCAGCGTCGATTTGCCAGCGCCGTTCTCGCCGATCAGGGCGTGAACCTCGCCGCGTCCCACATGGATCGAAGCATCCGAGAGCGCCACCGAACCTGGAAAACGTTTGGTAATATGCTCCATTTGCAGGAGCAGCGTGTTGTCTTGCATAAGCTCCCTCTTCAGCCATTATTCCGCTTCCACGTGTAGAATACCATGGAAGCGGAACAACGCGTCTGCCCTAAAGTTCTTTAGAACGCGTCGGGGAGATAAGCCTGAGCTGAGCCATCAGCTTTCTTGAAGACCTTATCCGGCTGCACCACCCAGGCCGGCAGATCCTCGCCCTTGATGTACTTATCCAGCGTCTCGAAGACCAGCGGACCCAGGCGCGGATTCGACTGCACCACGGCGTACTCTTCGCCGGCGAGCACCAGATTGATCGCGTCTTTGGTGCCGTCAATCGAGACAACCTGAATATCCTGGCCAGGATGCTTGCCAGCGGCCTTGAGAGCCGTGATCGCGCCAATGCCCATT
Organism: Ktedonobacteraceae bacterium; assembly: GCA_035546055.1. Classification (GTDB taxonomy): domain Bacteria; phylum Chloroflexota; class Ktedonobacteria; order Ktedonobacterales; family Ktedonobacteraceae; genus Paraktedonobacter. The sequence goes on along the minus strand of DASZXF010000169.1, from coordinate 5,153 downwards.
TCGTCATTGTGAGCAAAGACACCCTTGATATTCGGGTACTGCTGGATCAGGGTCGCCATGACCTGCTGACCGGTCGCGCGGGCAAAGTTCGCGGTCTGCTCCGCCACAATCTTAATGCCAGGAGCCTTGGCCGCCAGTTCGCCATCAAAGCCACCACCGCGCAGGATCGCGGGCGAAGAACCGGTGGTACCGGTCAACTCAACAATCGTCGCCTGGGTCTGCGGACCACCCAGCGCCTCGATCAGCGCATCGGCGGCCAGCGCGCCCTGCTTCTGGAAGTCGGAACCCACGAAAGTCGCGAAATCGCGGCCCGGGGTCGCCATGCTCTCATTTACATCGCGATCCACCACGATCACCGGAATGCAGGCTTTGCGCGCATCCAGAATGGCCTTGACCTCGGCATCCTCCGTATGAGGATCGACCAGCAACACATCCGGGCGGTCATTAATCAGCCCTTCAATATCCTGCACCTGCTGATCATCCGAGTTATTGGCATTGGTTTTCAACAACTGGTAGCCATGGGACGACGCCGCCTGCTCAATGCTGGCCTCTTCAGCATAGCGCCAGGCGCCATCCAGCGCGTTTTGTGACCAGGCTACCTTATGAGCGCTCGTCAGCTTGACTAGCTGAGTATTGCTGCCAGGAGTGCAGCCGGGGTGAAGATCGGTCGAGCTCGAACCGCTGCCGCCGCCACAGGCCACAACCAGCAGAGCCAGGAGAGTAAGCAGGCCCACATTCGTCCACAGTGAGCGTTTACGTCGAAGATGAGGGATTTGCATCAAGAACCAACCTTTCAAATACGTGACAACATTGTCCAGCGAGCAACATACACCCTTCAACCGGAAGGGCATTACCAATGTGAGTAGTCGCGATGGGAAGGCGAAGCCCCTACTCTCTCCTTACCGCGAGAGAGCGCTCATCCATGAGCCTTTCACTACCTTATGCATCAATAAACATCAATGCTAAAGGCAAATAAGAGCGAGACATGCAAGACGCACATCATAGCCTGCGATTCATCGCATCCTTACAGGGTTCAAGAAGATCTGTCGAGCCTGGTGTGCGTTGCTTTTAGCGCACATGGGCATGACAGGTTGAGCGTATGTAAGCCAACTGACAGCTTACATCCAGCGTCAGACAATACCGGGTTGGATGGGATCTGAGATGCGTTATAACTGGCGTCCATGCTCCTTTGAACAGGAGGGTATCAGGAGTAACCGGGACACCTGATTTGATAAACGGCAAGAGAGCCGTTGGCAGAGATGTCTCACCTCCTCTGGTGGATTCATACAGCAGCGCTCTGTCGGGACGCTGAAACCATTCCATCTATTTAAGCGATTAAATTTAATCGCTTAAAAGAAAGTATAATGATGGGTAGATCGTTTGTCAAGGGCTTTCTCAGCAGATCGAAAGGTGCGAGGAAAATTGAGGAAAGGGCCGAAAAGGAGGGGAGAAATTGACATAGTAGAGATTGTATCGTATAGTTTAGAGGATTTATGCGTTTAAATGAGAGAAGGTGTTTCCAGGATGACGACGATTTCCGATGTTGCGCGCCGGGCAAAGGTAACGACGGCGACGGTCTCCAATGTGATTACCCAGCGGGTGCCAGTAAGCGAGAAGACGCGGGCGCGTGTGCTGCAAGCGATTGAAGAGCTGGGCTATCGTCCCAATCTGGTGGCGCGAGGACTGGCGCAGGGTAAGACGCTGACCCTGGCGCTGGTGGTGCCGACGATCTCGAACCCGTTTTTCGCCGAGGTCGTAGAAGAGGTTGAACGTGTGGCCGATCAACATGATTACCAGTTGCTTTTGAGCATGACCCACAATTCTCCCGAGGAGGGCAAACGTCACCTGGAGCGTATGGCCAGCCGTTGGGTTGATGGCTTTATTGTGATGGGTATGGCCGGGGATATTACGGATGTGCTGGCTTTGAAGGATGCGGGGAAAGAGGTGGTGCTGAGCGTCTGGAATCAAGACCCGCGTGCGCAGGATTTGCCCACTGTAGATATTGATTTTCGCCTGGCGGGCGAGCTGGCGACACGGCATCTGCTGGAATACGGCCATCGGCGCATTGCTTCTATCCTGGAGGAGCCGGTGCAGTTGACGCGCCGCCAGGGATTTCAGGCGGCGCTGGCGGAGTTTGGTCTGATCGCGCAGTCCGACTATATTCGCCAGGGAGATTCGTCGTTTGAAAGCGGCTATCAGGGTGCGCTGGCGCTGCTGGATCTGCCGGAGCCGCCTACGGCGATTTTCGCGGGCAATGACTGGATGGCCCTGGGCGCCATTGAGGCTATCGCCAGCCGGGGTCTGTCCGTACCCGCTGATCTGTCGGTGGTGGGCGTGGACGATATCAGCCTGGCGGCTCACTCCAATCCTCGCCTGACCACTATCAATACGCCCAAACGCGAGATGGCGCGAGCCGCTACCGAGTTGCTCCTGCGCTATGTTCAGCGCACAGATATTCCTGAAAAACCGCTGAAAATTCTGGTCAGTCCTCATCTGGTGGTACGCGAGTCAACCGCCAGGTTCGCGGAATAGCCCCGGCTTCGTCAAAAAAATTTTCTGGTACTACTGGCGTAAACGCTTACGAAACCGGGTTCTTATCATGTATAATACTGTAGAACTCCATCTATCTATTCTGGTTATACCTCACGATGGTAGTACATATCATGTAGAGCGTGATGGTAGGCGAAGGCGACCATTCCGAGGAGGAACTGTATTCCGCCGAGTTGAGCGGAGCCGGTTTATCTCACGCTGGTGAAAGCGATAAGCACCGGCGAATTCTTTGATCTGAAAAGAGCGGAAACGGACGAGCAGAGTCTACCTCACCCGGCCAGTTGCGCCTGCCCGGTATCCCATCTCCAGGCGCTGACCCTGACCGCGCATGTTCTAGATACGCTGGCATAACCCTGGCCGCCGGGCACCTGTTCAGGCAGGGGCGCGGTCCGGCAGGGATAGGCAGTATCGCTCAAAGAGGAGCTGGAATCATGAATAGACCCGTCTATCGCGTTTTAGTCGCCGAAGATGAAGTTATGGCTCGTCGGGCCTTACGCCTGATTTGCGAGAGAAGCGCCAGTCCCGTCAAAGTCGTCTCGGAGGCCTGTACAGGCCGCCAGGTGGTAGAGGCGCTGGATGTGGTGCGTCCCGATATTATCCTGATGGACATGGTGCTGCCAGGCATGACCGGTCTGGAGGCTACGCGCGTGGTCCGTGAGCGTTCTCCCTCAACCAGAGTTGCGCTGGTCTCGGCCCATGAGAAATCTGAGGATGCCCAGCAAGCGCTGCGCGCGGGCGCCGTGGATTATCTGCTCAAGCCGATTCGCCCGGAACAACTGGAGGCTCTGCTGCAACGGCTCTGCGCCGGTCTTGACGCCGAGCAATCGGGCAGACGCCGCCCATCTGAGGAGGCGCGCCAGGCCCGCGCGCTGTCTCCACAGGGACCGCACGCCCATGTGCTCCAGCGAGCGCGGGATTTTATTCTCGCCCATTACACCGAGGGGCTTTCACTGGAGCAGGTGGCCGAGCAGGTCGCGCTCTCACCCACGTATTTCAGCCGCATTTTCAAGCAGGCCATGGGCTGTACCTTTGTCGAGTACCTCACGCGTGTGCGCCTGGAGGAGGCCAGGCATCTGCTGCGCACCACGACCCTTTCCCTGGCAGAGATCAGTTACGCAGTTGGCTATCAGAGTCCTAATTATTTTTCTGAGGTCTTCAAGACCGTCGAGGGCGTGACGGCGAGCGCCTATCGGCGGAGCGCGACCGCTTTGCATTAGCAGATCGCGCTTCACGCGCGTTCAGGGAAGTTTCGCCAGGGCTCTGACCGGGAAAGTACCGGCGCCCTTGAATTTGGGTGGCAGAGCGCTAAAGCGAAAGTGTTCATCCGGCAGTTGTTCCAGACCACACAGGTGCTCAACGATCAATATTTCGGCCTGGAGCAACTGCGAATGAACCGGCCTGGTTTTGCCCCTGGTGTCATCGATGTTGACGCAATCGATGCCAACCAGTTGCACGCCGCACTCGACCAGGTAACGCGCGGCCTCTGCGGTGACATAGGGATGATCCTCAAAGTACCGCTCGGTATTCCAGTAAACATCCCAGCCCGTATGCACCAGTACCGCTTTGCCGCGCAGATCTTTGCCCTCAAAAAAGGACGGATCGATGGCCTGAACCTGCCTGTGATCGGCATGAATGACGATGCCAGGCAAATCAGCCAGGCGCTCCACACCTACCTGCGAAAGATCTTTGCCATGCGCATAGCGGTGAAAGGGACAATCGATATAGGTGCCGGTGTTCGTGACCATCTCGATTTTCCCGATCTGAAACTCGGTCCCTTCCGCGTACACTGCGCGCGAAGCTTCGCGACTCAAATAATCGCAAATAATGGGCGCCGGCAATCCCTTATACGTCACCAGGCCGTGTTCAATCGTATGGCTCAGGTCGATTAAACGGGACGCTGCCACCTCCTTTTCTTCCAGCGAACGTTTATGCGCTTCCTCGATGATCTGTTTGTTCAGGATCTGCACTCGACCAACCATCAACAGACGCAGATCGCGGACCAGATACTCGGCCAGTTCCTGATCAGAAATCGTCTCACCCGCGATATCCAGGCGGAATCCCTGCCCCTGTATCCCCCCGCCATTCGTAAACTCAACGGCAAAATCAAATTGTACTCTTTTATCCATATATACCTCTTTCCTATCTTTCAGCAGGAAGCAGAGCACTGCGCAAGCAACAAATGTCGGCAGAAAGACGATTTCAGCTTACAGCGAAATAAGCGGAATGGCGACCAGGGCAAGCAATACGCCCACGCCCTGGAGAGCGTTCAGGCGTTCTCGCAGGAGCAGCGCGGCCAGCAGAGTGGTGGCGGCGGGATACAGCGAGGAGAGCACCGAGGCCACGTCGAGTCGCCCGGAATGCGCGGCCAGCACAAAGAAGGTGTTGCCAATCGAGTCCAGCACCCCGGAAGCGCAGATCAGTGGCGCCACAACACGCCAGGCGACTCTTTCTCGCGTGGTTGTTTCTCCGCTGGCCCGGCTTTTCCTGAAGAGAGCCAGCAGCAGCAGGAAGACCACCGAACTCAAACGGGCGATGGCCAGCGGCCAGAAGGTCTCATGCGGGCTAACCCGGCTGATCAGAATGAAGAACAGCCCAAAGCATGT